>JAIRVD010000374.1 GCA_031254075.1 Clostridiales bacterium | reverse complement strand
GCGTACACGCGGAATATTGATTATTCGCTTCTGCGCAAATACGCGGACGAAGTCGGCGCGGTGATGGTTGTTGATATGGCGCATTTTGCGGGGCTTGTTGCAGGCGGTGCGATTTCGGGTAAATATAATCCCGTGCCTTATGCCGACCTTGTAACCACAACGACGCATAAAACGCTTCGCGGTCCGCGCGGAGGAATGGTTTTGTGCAAACAGGAATATGCCGAATATGTAGACAAGGGTTGCCCGCATGTTTTAGGCGGACCGCTGCCGCATGTTGTTGCCGCGAAAGCCGTTGCGTTCCGCGAAGCCAACACCGACGAATACAAAGAATACGCAAAAAAAGTCGTTGAAAACGCGAACCATCTTGCCGCCGCTTTGGTCGAAAAAGGCGTTCATGTGCAAACGGGCGGAACGGATAACCACATCGTTCTCGTAAACGTGGCAAAACTCGGGCTAACAGGACGGCAAGCCGAATCTGCTCTGCGCGAATGCGGCTTAACACTTAACCGAAACACTTTACCCGGTGACAAATTCGGTCCGTGGTATACAAGCGGTTTACGCTTCGGAACCCCCGCAACAACAACCCTCGGCATGGGCAAAAATGAAATGTACGAAATCGCCGATATCATCGCAACCACTTTACAGGGAATCACTGCCGCGTTAGATAAAAAAGGAAATAAATCTAAGGCGAAATATATTCTCGATGAAAAAATTAAAACAAACGCGCATGAAAAAATTCGCAAGCTTTTAAGCGAGTATGTTCTTTATCCCGAGCTTGATACGGAGTTTTTGAAAAAATATTTTTAAACCTCTTTAGGGAGCTGTTGTAATTGGAAAACTATGATTATGATTCGGTATGGAACGAAAACACAAGTGATTCATTTATTAATTACGGCAATATATTTGTTCCGGACAGGGCGCGTCAATATCAAAGAATATGTAATCTTCTGCCCAAATTTTCAACTGATGTTAATGTGTTGGATATTTGTTGCGGAGAAGGTTTGTTGAGTTTTGAAATTGCTAAAAAATCATCATTTTATAACATGTACTGTTATGACGGCTCGCCTGTAATGCTGGAAAACGCGAAGAAACATTTAACGCGATTGCCTAACAATTCTTATTTCAAACATTTTGACTTGCTTAACTTTGAACAGGGTGATTTCCCAAATGGATGTAATATTATTGTTTCTTCTCTTGCCGTTCATCACTTGAATGATAAAAGAAAACAAGAATTTTATAAATTTGCGAATAATCTTTTGCCGAAAAACGGTTTAATTGTGATTGTTGATGTTATTTTGCCGATGTGTAAAGAAGCAATGATTACAGCCGCTGATGATTGGGACATTGCAGCGTATAAACAATCCTTAAATTTTACGGGTTCGTTAAGTGCGTATGACACTTTTAAGAAAGACAAATGGAACATGTATCACTATTTAGATGATAAAGATTATATGTCTTATGATATGCCGTCGCCACTTTTTGATCAATTGAAATGGTTGAATCAAGCCGGTTTTTCTAAAGTTGATGTGTTATGGATGTATGCGGGTCATGCTATTTTTTATGGAATAAAATAGTTGAAGTGAAATTATGCTATAAGCATTTTATTGTGAAACGGTTACAATAATTCCGCCGGTGTTGTCGCGGGAGGATGTGAAGGAATTGTTGTGTGGGAGTTCGATTGAGTCGCCGGGATTGAAATAATAAATTTCATATACGATGCCGGCAAACGCCGCGGTGATTTCGCCGCGGCTTTTTAGGTGTTCAATGTATTCTTCGAGGGCGAGGTCGTTTTGGTGCATATAGTTTGCGTGCGGCTGTCCGACGTAGCGAAAATGCCACGGCTCGGCGGGGAAACCGGTGATTTCAGTTTTGTGCGCGGGATAGCGCAGTATAAAGCCGTAAAGATGCGCGTTGTTCGCAAGCCATGTGCCTTGCTGCGAATTTGCGATATTTGCGCCGCGGTAGGAGATGTCTGCGGCAAGCCCGGTTTGATGTTCGCTGTGTCCGGGACGCGCTACGAAGGAAGCGTCGGCGGCATTTGCGTATAATTCGTATTGGCGTTCTTGCGTGCGAAAGCCTTGAGTTACATAGAATTCGTCAAAACCCGCGTTCGCGGCGGAAGTAAACATCGTTCGCAATGCAACAAGTGCGTTCTCGTCCATTGTGCTTACGTCAAACGCCTCGGAAGCGGAAACATAATCGGCAACGTTTGCGAAATTTCCCGATGCATTTGAAGGAACGGCGTGTTCGTTATTCACAAGCAGTAATTGTTCATTGCATAGCAACAAAAGTTCTTCGTAATGAAGAACCTGAAACTCCGCGCGCGTGAGTTTAGTCTGTATTTTATTTGCAACCGTAGGCGGCATTTCACTCGACAACGGAATTTCTCCGTCTCCCGCGTTGCTTATCAAATAAGCTCCGACAAACAACAGCAAAACACATGCAAAAATAAAAATCGCTTTTTTCATAAAAATCGCCCCGTTCTATTGCGGTAAATATACCACATTGGAACGGGACGAATTATAATTATTTATTGATAATTTCCTAAGAAAAACCGAATGTCAGATGTTTGCTCACAAATCCACGCTGAAAAGATATCCCGTACTTGGTTTGTCGTGACCGTCAAAATGAATTTCCGCCGTCCAATACTTCAAAGGATACGGAATGTTAACGCCCTGACTCAAGATAATATTGCGCGTAACATCGTACATTGCGTCGCTGTCATAACCTTCGCGTTTGTGCATGGCTTCTGTGTCGCCCGAAAATACTGCGTAAGCAACTTTCGAAATATATGGCGGTCCGGCAACGCCGTTATTATTCGGGATAAAATCGAATGAAACATAACCGTCGGGAACAGGCGTATCGGCTTTCATAAAGCGTCCCCAAAAACCGTTCCACGGGCTTACATCAACGCCGCCGCCGTAATGGTGCATGAAAAAAATGTCATAATCGAAATCGGATTTGTGTTCTTTCATGGCGTCAAGTGTTTTTGATATTTCGGCGCGTTTTGCGTCACATGTTTGTTCGTCCGTTGAGTCGTCATGCTTTACGCCTATGAAACGCATTGCGGGGAATGTCCGGTATTCAAATTCATCTACTTGGAAACCCTGCTGCTGATGTTTCGCGTAGTCCGGCATAAACAAAGCCCATTGCACCGATGCGTCTATGTCTTTTAAGAAATTTATATACCCGAATACATTAACGCTGTCGGTGCCTGCATTGCCCGTTTTTTCGCCCGCAATTAACCGACGCACATTTCGGTCGTTCATAACGGAAAAGTCGGCGAACATTTTTGAAACCGCTTCGCGCAAATATTCGGAATGGGTTATGCCTGATAATTCGTCGTCGAATCTGTCCAATGCTTTGTAAACCGCCGCATTTACCTCGCCCGAGGATTCATGTGCTTTCAAATACGAGCGGAGCTTGGCGTTTTGTTCTTTAAAACGCGCCAGCACACCTTGCATTAAAATCTGTTCGTTTTCGGCTAATTTGTCTTCTGTCCATTCCGCGTCGTTTAAAATCCACTCGGTTAACGCGTCGAAAACGCCGGGATTCTTGCCCCTTGCCTTTCCCGCCCATGCGGTGAGTTCCTTGTATGACGGTGCTTCGGTTTCGTTCCAATAAAATTCATCAATTAGTTTTCGTGACATTTCAAACCCTCCGTTTATCGTTATTTTTATTGAAAGCGGGTGAAAAAATTTAATGTTTTTTTGCGTCGCTTTCGATGGCGGTACACCGTGAAACCGCGTAAACGCCTTGGAAAAACTCTCCTGTGTTTCATATTGATAACGCATTGCAATATCAATTATTCGGCTGTTTGACCGCAATAAATCTTGAGCCGCCAAACTCAGCCTTCTACTTCGAATATAATCACCGATTGTCATGCCCGTAACCAAATGAAAAATTAATTGAAAATGCGAGCTTGACGAATAGGCTTTGCCCGAAATTTCATCTGTATTAATCTCAACGGTTAAATGCTTTTCAATATATTGGATGGCTTCCGATAAGCATTGTATCCAGTTCAATTTTCACCCTCCTCCCGAAAAAAATCATACCTTTATCCGTGTTTGAAAGTCATGTCATAAAATATGATGAATTGTCAGTTTATGGGCAATTCCACCGTGAAGGTTGTATTGCCGCCGTCGCTTTCGGCAAAAATCTTTCCGCCGTGTGCGGAGACGATTTCTTTTGCGATGGCAAGACCGATTCCCGCGCCGCCTGTTTCGGTTGAGCGCGCGGAATCCAAGCGATAAAATTTCGTAAAAACGGCGTCAAGTTTTTCTTTTGGAATGACGCCGGAGTTTGTAAAGGAAATTGAAACGCTGTTGGCGGAAAGCGCCGCCGATATTTTTATTTCACGTTCCGTGCTGTACGCGACGGCGTTTTTCAGAATATTATTGAAAACCCGCGCAAGCTTTTCGGCGTCGCCGTGAATGGTCAAGTCTTCGGGGATGTTAAGCAAAACTTCCTTTCCCTTGGAAGAAAGCAAAGGGAAGAATTCATCGGTCATTTGCGCAAGCATGAAACAGAGGTCGATTTCGCTCCGTGTAATTTCCGTGTGGAAGCTGTAGCGTGTGATTTCGAAAAATTCATCAACGAGCTTTTCCAGATGGTTTGCTTTTTCCAAAGTGATGCGAATGTATTTTTCTTTTTGTTCACGCGGAATATCGGGCGATTCGTGTAATAAGCTAAGATAACCGATTACCGATGTAAGCGGCGTTTTTATGTCGTGCGCCATGTACATTACGACATCGTTTTTTCGTTGCTCTGCCGTGACGGCTTCGAGTTCGCGTTTTTCCAGTGTTTGTTTTATTGCAGTCAGCTTTTTCTCCATTGCAGCCATTTCGGGCGATAATTTTATTTCGCCGCTTTGCTGTACAAGAATATCTAATCCGCTGCTTATTTCCTTAAAATATTTTGCGAATTGCATAAGTAAAAACCGCGCAAGAATAATAAAAAATATTCCGAACGCGGCGTAAACCAAATAATCCATATTATTTCGAATGATTAATTGATATAAATGATGAGCCGTTTCACGGTTCATGTTAAATACGTTTTGCAAAAACGAAACAATCCAATCCGCGGCGCGGTTGTTGAGCGCAAGCTCCAAAATCGCTACAACAAGTAACGCGCAAAACGCAATCAACGCGATTCGAAAATAAATCTTCCATTGCAAAGATGAATATTCACTTTTCAATTTTATACCCAACTCCCCACACGGTTTTTATATATTTCGGCGCGTCCGAAGCCTCGCCCATTTTTTCGCGCAAATGGCGTATGTGAACGGTGATGGTGTTGTTGTTTTTCGTAAAATATTCGTCGCCCCAGATTTCGCGGAACAATTTTTCCGAGCTTACAACACTGCCCTTATTTTCACACAAAATGCGCAGAATTGAAAATTCCGTGGGCGTAAGCGGCAGAATTCTTTCGTTAAGTATAACTTCATGTGATTTTAGGTCAATTACAAGACCGCCGTGAATTATTACATCATTTTCACGTTCCGAAGAATTTTCGCTGTATTTTTTATATCGCCTGAGCTGCGCCTTCACACGCGCAATCAGCTCCAACGGCTGAAACGGCTTTGTTATGTAATCGTCCGCGCCAAGCGTAAGCCCCGTGATTTTATCCGTTTCGGCGTCTTTCGCCGTAAGCATGATTACCGGAAAAACATGTTTCTCGCGAATCTTTTGGCAAATCGAAAGTCCGCTTAAATCAGGCAACATAATATCCAATATTGCCAAATCAATTTTGCTTTCTTCGATGCATTTTAACGCTTCTTCCGAAGAATAATATTTATACACCGTGTAATTTTCATTCCGCAAATACAATTCTACCAAATCCGCAATTTCGCGTTCGTCGTCAACTATCAGAATTTTATCGCTCATAACAACCACCTTTCACAAAAAAACTTCGCCGAACGGCGAAGCCTTTATATTGACGTGTTACCTGTTGCGTGCTTTGCGTGACATTGTTATTATAATTGAATACTTGGCAAATGCAAAACGAAAAGGAGTGCGGCATGGACGAAACAATTCAAATCGACGAACACGAGCAACAGCGAATCAGGCGCGAGAAGTTGGAGACATTGCAAGAGGCGGGGCTTGACCCGTTTGTGAATGTTAAATATGAAGTGACGGCGCACAGCGCGGAGATTCACGCGAATTTTG
>JAIRVD010000344.1 GCA_031254075.1 Clostridiales bacterium | reverse complement strand
TATGTACATGAGCCTATCCACGTATCTGCTGACAGTTGCGGGATGGATATACGGGCTGTTGATGTTTTTGAAAGTTCGCCGTATATATTGTATTTTGCTTTCTGTTGCGGCATTTGTTCCGGTTGCGAAATATGTATTTTATGCTTGTATTTCAAATCCGCTTTTAATGATTATCGCAATAATTTTTTCGTTCATACTGGATATGATAAGACGACAATACTATATGGCTTCGCGCCATGAGATTACTATGCACACGCCTCTTTCACGCAATAAAAAAGGACAACGCGCCATTCAAAAGGTAAAGCAGTCAACAAAGGAAATAAAAATTTATCCTATGCGGCTTCCTCTATTCCGAAAGCCCGAGAAAAAGCGTATCTTCATTAGCTATTCTCATGCGCCCACGAATAATCAGATATTTGCGAGAGAGCTTTATACTGCTTTTTCTAAAAAGGAAAATCTTCTTTGCTTTTTGGATGAAAAAGACATTGAAAGAGGTTCGTGTTGGTATCGGCGTTTAAACCAACAAATGTGGAATGCTGATTATGTAATTTCCTTAGTTGATGCGCAAAGCATCAAAAAGGAATGGCCGGAAAAAGAACTTGAAGCCGCATTGTGGCTAAAAACACTTTCCGGAAAACCCACGATATATTTGTACATTATGCCGGGGGTTGATATTGATGGGACAAAATCACGTATGATGGATTTTGCTGTGGAAGACATGAAAAATGCTAATCGTTTCGTAAAGCAACTTAGCGGGTCAATAGACGAAATCGCCGAAATTATTGAAAAAGATGATAATATGCAAAGTGCGCTGTTTAATCAACCTTTATAAATTCAATGCCATGATTTAAATCGGTAAATGATTTTCGGTTGTTGGTTATTTCAAATCGGCGAACGTAGCCGTTGGCATCGGTAATAGATAAAATGTTACCGTCGATTTGGTAAGTGCATTCTTCCGGTGGCTCGGTGGAATAAACAAATGCTACGTTGCCGTCTCTGTCAAAATCATAATGCGCTAATGAATTTATGTTGCCTCCGAGATAGTATTTGCCTTTAAAGCTGTTGCCGCACGCGCTTAGTAAAAACATGATGAAAATTATTCCTGCAATGATTGCGCAATACTTGAAGGTTTTCATTTAATTTCCTCCTGCAATAAATTTTTTAATGATTTTCCGAACGCTTCGTTCTGTTGTGAACTGCGTTTTGGCGAACCTTTCAGACGTCCGCCTGCATTGCGAATTTTTCTTGCGTTGTGGCGAGACATCAGGAGTGCGTCGATGTTTTCGTCGGAATATATCATTCCGTCTTGGTTGAGCGGAACACAGCGTTTCGCCAAGCACATTGCCGCAAGCCCGTAATCCTGCGTAACAACGATATCGCCTGCTTTCGCCATATTCACCAAGACAAAATCCACGCTGTCGCTACCCTGCGAAACGGTGATTGTCTTCGCGCCCTTTTTTTCGAAAACATGCGAGGTGTCACATATAATTATGCATTCGACGTCTGCATTATTCGCGATTTTCACGGCTATGTCAACCACGGGGCAACCGTCTGCGTCGATTAAAATTTTCATCTTCTTCGTTTGCCGGTATTCCGCGGAATCGGAACGCGCGTTACATTTCTGAAAACAAAAATATCGTTTTTATTTGTGAGTTTGAAACTGCCGGCGCGAGTGTAATTGCAGGCGGTTCGTTCGAAGCTGACGGATTTCAATTTGCTGCGGACAAGCAGCATAATAATTCCCGAAATCAATGCGCCGACGAAAAGGCAGATAAAAAAAATAAGAATTATTTCCATTTACAATACCCCCCAAATAATTGCGAATATAGATAAAGTAAATAAAACCACGGTAAAAATCGCGGTTAAAATGAAAAACCATTTTAAAAAGATACCCCAGTCGGTGGGTAAATCTCCGACGAATTTTCCCGTTTGCCCGTTCATTGCGAAAAGAAAATTTTTTCCGCGCCAAGACGTGGACATAACCCACACGGGAAGCAACGCGTATTTCACGACGCTTTTTCTTAAAAACACGCCGCGATGCTCGGGAATAACCGATGCGTAGCCCGAAACGGTTTTGCGAAACGCGGCTTCGGTGCTTGCGCGAATGCGTTCGTTTGCGCGTGTGATGCAGTGCTTTTCGCAGAAATCGAATTTATCGGCAAGATAGCCCGAAAGATAAGCGGTTTGAAAATCCACAGCCTGCGATATATCGAAAGGCTCAAGTGATTCCATGTAATCGTCGGGCATTTTTTCGGAAGCGTCAACGGGAACCTTATCGAACGCGATTTCGCCCTGCCGAATTACACAGAATGTTTTTGTTTCGGTATTAACAAAGCGAGAATCGCTCCATACGCGCACCGTTGTCGCCTTGTAACGCATATTCGCGTCGATGTCTGCGTCGTACAGCCAAAACGGAACGTACAAGCCTTTTATTTCCGCCAAGCGTTTGTTTGATTTAAAGCATTTAGGCACTAATTTTTTTGAGTTCATGTGATTTTTAAATGAAGCAATCGCCGCGTTTTTATCTAACTTAAACGGAATTACCAAATCGGGTTTCGCGCTGCCCGAAAGCTGCCCCTTCATGATTACGGGGTTTCCGCAGTACGGACAGCTTGCAGCCGCAGTATTTTCCTCGGTGATAATTTCGCCCGCGCAGGTGTTGCACGAATATATTCGAATGCCTTCTTCTTCGCCCGCCGCCCATTGCGTGTCTTCGTGCGTCGCCCATTCGACTTCCGTGTTTTCGGAAGAAATCGAAGCCTTTAATCGCTCCAATTCCGCCACATCGAATTCCGAATCGCAAAACGGACATTTCATCAACTGCAATGACGCGTCAAACGCAACCGCGCCGTCGCAGTTAGGGCATTTATATTCTGTCAGGTTCATGATTTATCCTCTCGGTTTGCCGCACCCGCCGCAGAAATTCCCCGAATTTGACGTGCCGCAAGCGCAGTTCCAATTGCCGTCGGGTTTTTTCGTGCCGCAATCTTGACAGAAAAGTCCGCTGTTTGACGCACCGCACGAACATTTCCATCCCGCATCAGCAGCGGGCTTTGCCAGACCGCACCCGCCGCAGAAATTCCCCGTGTTTGCGTTTTCTCCGCAGACGCATGACCAGCCGTTCGCGTTTGAAGGCGCGGCGGTTTGTTGCTGTTGAGCTTGTTGATTTTGCTGATTCATCGCGAAAAATTGTCCCGCGTTTGCGCCGCCCGCTTGCTGTGCCATTCCAAGCCCCATAAAGCCCATCATCGCGCCGCCTTTATTTCCCGCGGCGGTTTGCATTGCTTCGGCTTGCGCGTTTACGAGTGCCGCGCCCGCCATTCCGGGGTCGCGCAGAACGGCTTTGCGCTGTAAGTTGCGAATCATTTCTTCGTCTTCCTTAGGCGCGGAAAGCGAGTTTATCGCAATCGAAACAACGGACAGCCCGCGTTTTTCGCTCCATTGGTCGGAAAGAATTTGATTCAGCGCATCGGAAAGCTCCATAGTATGCGCCGGAATCGCGCTGTAACGCAGACCCATCGCCGAAAGCCGCGCGAACGCGGGTTGCAGCGCGCTTAAGAATTCGCTGCGTAATTGATTTTCGATTTGGTCGCGTGTGTATTCATTTTCGACATTGCCGCAAACATTTTGATAAAACACAAGAGGGTTCATTATTTTAAATGAGTACATTCCGTTGCAACGCAACGTGATGTCGATGTCAAGCCCGATATTCGTATCCACAACCCTAAACGGAATCGGCGTTGCCGTTCCGAATTTATTATTTTTTATTTCGCGGATGTTAAAATAATAAACGCGCTGGTCTTTTCCCGTGTCGCCCGCGTGCGCGAAACGTCGCATCGCCGTTTTAAACGATTCAATTATGCTTTCGCCAAGCGGCCCCGCGAAAATACTCGGCTCCGACGACTGATTCCAAGTATACTGCCCCGGCTCCGCGCAGACGTCCATGATTTTCCCCTGCTCAACAATCATCATGCACTGACCGTCCGCAACGGCTATGCCGCTTCCGTTGGAAATTATATTGTCGTTGCCTCTGTTTTGAGAATTTCGTCCCGTCCGCCGAATTCCCTTCGTTACCAAAACCGTTTCGGGCATTGCGTCCTGATAAAAAAATTCCAGCCACTGGTCGCTTAATGTGCTGCCGACCGCGTTAATTCCCGCACGAATTAATCCCATATGTATTACCCCTTTTCTTTTTTTTCAGTATACATCAAAAATATAATTCTGTATAATGCTCGCGAATGGAGGGGTGTTATGCTTAAAAAGGAATTTCCGATTTTGGAATTTGATTACGATAGAAACAGTTTTATTTCTGCGCAAAAAATTATTAAGCCGATTGATATTGCTCTGAACTGTGTTTTGTGTTTTTTTCCCGAGGCAATCGAAAAAATTCTTTCGGAGTATCCGAATAAAATCGTTGCGCGTGTTGAAGCGGAGAGTTTTAAAATTCCCGTTTATGAATTGGAATTCGACGACGGAAGAATTGCGTTGATTCAAGCCATGGTCGGCGCACCGATGGCGGTGGGACAATTGGAAGAATTAACTGCACTAGGTTGCCGAAAATTTATTGCCTGCGGCGGTTGCGGAGTTTTACAGAATGAAATTGCAATCGGGCATTTAATTATTCCGACAGCGGCGGTGCGCGACGAAGGAACTTCGTATCATTACGTCGAACCTTCGCGCGAAGTTTTCGCAAACGAACGCGTCGTGAAATCAATTGAAGAAACAATGACGGAAAAAAATATTCCGTTTATCAAAGCGAAAACATGGACGACAGACGCCTTTTTCAGAGAAACTCCCGCGAAAATAGAATTGCGTAAAAGCGAAGGTTGTGTAACGGTTGAAATGGAAACGTCCGCATTTATCGCGGCATCACAATTTTTGGGCGTGGAGTTCGGGCAAATTTTGTACGCGGGCGACAATCTCGGCGGCGACGAATGGGACAAACGAGACTGGCACAGCAGAAGCGATATTCGCGAATTTGTTTTGCGTCTCGCGCTTGACGCGTGTTTTAAATTATGATTTCTACAATTGAAAACGCAATGAAATTTATTTATTCAACTTCGTGGAAGGGAAGCGTTCTCGGGTTGTCGCGAATTAAGGAATTATTAAAGCTTCTCGGCGACCCGCAAAAAAATTTGAAATTTATTCACATCGCGGGGACGAACGGAAAAGGTTCGACAGCGGCGATGCTTTCTTCTGTTTTAAATGAAGCGGGATTCGTAACGGGATTATTTGTTTCACCGTTCATTAATAATTTTAACGAAATGATTTCGGTAGATAGCAAAAATATTTCCGACGGTGAAATTATTTTTCATTCAAATGCAATGCAAAAAATTTGCGCGCAAATGAAAGAAACGCCAACTGAGTTTGAAATAATAACCACGTTGGCGTTTTTACATTTTGTTAAAAAAAATTGCGATATCGTAATTCTGGAAGTCGGACTTGGCGGACGATTGGATTCTACAAATGTAATTGACACACCGGAGGTTGCGGTGATTGCCAACATCGGGCTTGACCATATAGCACAACTCGGCGATACAATAGAAAAAATCGCCGCCGAAAAAGCGGGAATCATTAAGCAAAACGGTTCGGTTGTGTGTCATCCG
>JAIRVD010000310.1 GCA_031254075.1 Clostridiales bacterium | reverse complement strand
CAGAAAATCCCCTCGCGAACGAGGAGCTTTTTTTGCGGAAACGCGTTGGTCAGTTTTTGAATGTTATTTCATTTGCCTCAAGAATTTCCTCCGGAGAAATGCCTTGTTTGTAGCAGAGTTCGAGAAGCTTGCCTACTACCGCTTTTTCATTTATAACGGGTTTTTCGTCGGGATTTTTGCGGTTTTCAAGAAGGTATTTGCCCGGAAGGAAGAAAATCAGGTTGATGAATGCGGCATATAACACGCTAATCATCATTACCGACAGCATGGGACCTAAATAATTAAGGTCGTCTAAATTTCCTAATATCATGATTAAGCCTATAAAGGCACTAAGCACGCCGCCATAAATTGTTACTTTAATCATAAGTGCAAAAACTTCTACGGCTTTTAGTCTGTCGTCTGTTGAGAGTACATATTTTTTTGACAGCAGCGCGTTTGTAGCGCGGACAAATAATTTTACCTGTCCGGTTCCAACCAATACGGAAAAATTAATCAGCAGAGCAAAAGTTAAAGTTGCCCCGTCGATGACGCAGGCAAGTGAATTGAAAGCTCCGCCTCCGGTTAAGATTACCGCGTAAATAAATGTGGCTTTAAGCAAAACTGCTCCGATAATAAAACGCATAAAATCATCTCCATTCTATTTTTTAATTTTATCACGAATTTTTTAAGTTCACCCCCTCGGAAGAAATAATGCCACTCGCGTTAAATTTTCTTCATATAAGACATCTACAAGCAGACGATAGCCCCCCGAAATGCCGTAATAATGTGTTCGCGCGCGGTTAAGCACGGCGAGTCGTTCATTTTCGAGAATGTTTACTGTTTGCAATGCCGTTCTGCCGTCGTGAAGCACCGATGAACGAAAAAATAATTCCGTGGTTCTGTGCGTTGAAAGAAGCGAAAATAATTGTGCTTCCATTGAAATAATATTTTGTGCTTCAAGCGTCGGGATTATATCAAACAACGAGGCGTAACCGGCGTCTTGTAAAAACTCAATTGTGTTTACATAATCGCTTGTGATAAAAAATTGCAACTGATGCATACATCTTTCGGACGGTTCGAACGGCGGACCCGTTCCGTGCGCCGGAATCGGCGTTTGCGGACGAATTCCGTTTTCGCGCGCAACGATTGTACGGCTGACGGAATCCCAAAAATGTTCGTATTGCGGTTTGCCGATGATGCCGTCGATTTCGATTAGCCTCGGAATGTGTAAAATAACGCGTGCGGATTCGGACGGAAAATATTTTTGTTCAATTGACAGATTTTCAATGTCGCTTTGCAAGGCTTCAAGCAGTTGCAAACGATGCTCAACCGGAATTTCCGTTCGGCTACCGAATAAGCTGTCCGTTAAAAAGAATTCGTAAAATTCCGATTCCGAAACTTCGCGCGCCAGCGATGTTGCGCTTGCAATGTTTTCTCTCACCGCGTCGGTTTCGTCCAGCATAAGCATTTGCAATGCCGTTGCGGCGGGGATATGTTTGTACATTCGTTCAATAATTCTGCCGTCGTTCAGGTGATAACGAATTCGTACCCGCAGTCGAATCAATTCCTCGTCCGCGTTAATTATCGAGCCGTGTAAACCGTGAACCAACCGAATATCTTCTTCGCTTATAAAAATTAAATCCCGGTTATCACGAACAATTGAATCCCCT
The DNA here is from genome assembly GCA_031254075.1 of Clostridiales bacterium. Classification (GTDB taxonomy): domain Bacteria; phylum Bacillota; class Clostridia; order Lachnospirales; family WQUN01; genus WQVC01. Next base: position 6,979 of record JAIRVD010000310.1, on the reverse strand, counting down.
TGCGCGCCGTCATAGGGCGGTAAATGCTTAACAATGCGAAGCCAGCGTGCACCGTAATTTCCGCTCCCCGAGATAAATTCCGGCGCGCCGGGGTAGGTGATTTGTACTGCGGCAATCGAATCCACTTGCGGAATACGGCGGCTGTAGCCAAACCCGCCTGTGAGTCCGATTATCGTTAAAACCAAAATAATTGAACTTACGGTGCCGTATATAATAAACGCCTCGCGGTCGATTAGCTTGCGCAGCTTTCTGAAAATTACCAAGCGGCTGACGATTACAAAAATAAGCGAAGTAATAATTGATGTCATCGTCAATTTATAATCGGGAATCATTCCCGAAATCGAATAGCTGCTTAACCACGCAAACGGTATAAGAATGGTCGCCATATTGTAAAGCGTCGGTTTTGGTATTGAAGCGGCTGTCACGCAAACAATTATTGCAAACAAAACGGCAATTCGTTTCGAATAATCCGTTGCGAAAGCTTCGCCCGTATATGTTTCTCCAAAAATATTGCCGTGCATATTCACACCAACAACCCAAACCGCACCTTTCAACGCGGCATACGCCAAGAACAAAAAACCCAAGCATATTAGAATTTTTCCGGCTGCTTTTTTTATTCGCATAAAAAATTCCCCGCTTTTTGTTGTCTTGATGACATTATAAATGCGGGGAGATGAAAATATCATGGTGTTTGGATGAAGGTTTTATGAAGAAATAGTAAATCGCATTTCCGCGCCTTCGTTGGGTTTGCTTTGGGCTTTTATATCGCCGTTGTGTGCGGTGATGATTTCTTTTGCTATGGCAAGACCGAGACCGCTGGAACCTGTTTTTTTGCTGCGCGAGGCGTCTACGCGGTAGAAGCGTTCGAAGATTTTTGTGAGATGCTCCGGCGGAATGCCGATGCCCGAGTCTTTTACATATATTTCAACGCAACCGGGTTTTTGGGATGCGCCGATTTCGACGTGTTTTATTTTTTCTGCATAGCGTACGGCATTTGACAAAAGGATTCGCATAACGCGGCGAATTGCGAATTCGTCGCAGAGGGCGATGAGGTTTTGCGGTGCGTCGAGTTTGAATGAAAATTCAGGTACGGTGATTTGCATTTCTTCAATTGATTCTTGCAGAAGCAGCGAGATGTTTGTTTCGCCGAAGTTGTAGCGTTCATGTCCGCTGTCGTTTCGCGCGAGGGCAAGCAGGCTTTCAACGAGTTCGTTCATATGCATTATTTCCTGTTTGATTGTCGTGAGTCCCTTTTCCAAAAGCTCGGGATTGGTGTTTCCGTGTCGAAGAATCAAATCCGCGTGACCGTTTATAATTGTAATCGGTGTTGCGAGTTCGTGCGAAGCATCGGAGACGAAACGTTTTTGCCGTTCGATGAATTGGTTAAGTTTTTGCGCCATATTGTTAAACTGAAACGCGTATTCTCGCAATTCGTCGTCATCGTCGTCGATTACAAGCGGTTTGGCAAAATTCATTTCGCCGATTTCGCGAACTTTCGAAATCATCAGCCTAATCGGGTTAAGCACTTGGTCGATAATCATAGAACACACAATGTACGCCGTCATCGCCGTAAGCACGAAAAGAATTAAATGTGAATAATGCATTACGCCAACACCCAAATCCGAAATCAGCAGAAAATACAAAATAAAAATCGCCGAAAGCATCAGCCCGGCGGAAAACAGTGTTAACTGCGTTGCTCTGTTCATTTTAAATTTCTTCATCTAATCACATAACCCTTTCCACGAACGGTTTCGATGATTTGCACGGACGAATGCTTTGCGATTTTCGCGCGGATGTTTTTTATATTTGAATCAATGATGTTTGATTCGCCGTAAAATTCGCCGAAAACTGCGTTAATGATTTCGTCGCGTGTTTTTACTTTATTGGAATTTTCGTGCAGGAACACAAGAATTTCAAATTCGGTTTTCGTAAGCGGAATTTCATTCGCGCCGATTGACGCGCGATAATTTTCTTTTTGAATCGAAAGGGCGGTGTCGTGTTTATGTTCCGTGCGCACGATATTGCGTTTGACACGCGCAATAAGCTCAAGCGTGTCAAACGGTTTCGTTACATAGTCGTCCGCGCCGGCTGATAAAAAAGCGACTTTATCGTAAACTTCTTTCCGCGCGGTAAGAATAATCACGGGAATATCCGAAGTTTTACGGAATTCGCGCAGACATTCCAGCCCGTTTTTTTCCGGAAGCATAACATCGAGCAGAACAAGGTCGTAATTCCTTTGCGCAAACATCGCAACGGCTTGGTTGCCGTCAAACGCGGCGTCGGCGACAAAACCCTCGAATTCCAATTCTTTGCGCAAAAAAGAAACGATGTTTTCCTCGTCTTCACAGATTAGAATTTTATTCATTTAAGAATCTCCCGAAATCGTGTTTTTCATAGCTCATTAAAAAACCACCATTCTGTTTATGTAAATTTTCGCCTTGAATTATATTCTATCAGAAAATCATTTTCAGTGTTTTTCAAATCTGTGTCATTCTGTTGCGTTACCACTTCACCAGCGACGAGCGCATGTATTGTGTAACATCCATTTCGTACACGCGGTTTAGGATTCCATCGGCGATTATTTTTTCGGCGGAATTGTTTGCGAAAATTTCGCCGTCTTTCATTACGATTAATTGACTGCTCAGTTTTATCGCTTGGTTGATGTCGTGCAAAACGCCGACTACTGCGCGGTCGCCTTCGGTTGACCATTGCTTTAAATATTCGATTATTTCAATTTGGCATTTTAGGTCAAGATGGTTGGTGGGTTCGTCGAGAAGAATTATTTTCGGCTCTTGTGCGAGCACTCGCGCGAGAAAGACGCGTTGAAGCTGTCCGCCCGACAGCTTTGTTATTTGGCGGTCTTTTTCCGTCAGAAGATTCACTGCTTCGAGTGATTGAAGAACAACTTCGTTGTCGCGCTTATCGGGCGTTTGCGAAAAGCGGTCTTTTATATGAATATAACGCCCCATCATCACGGTTTCAAAAACGCTGTACGAAAAATAAATATTCGGCTGCTGCGAAAGCATTGCAATGTTTAAAGAAATATCGCGGCGTTTTAAATTTGATTTGCCTAAAATTTCAATTTCGCCTTTATGCGGCAGAATATTCGCGACGGTTTTAAGCAGCGTCGTTTTGCCGCAGCCGTTTGGGCCGATAATGGACACGTTGCCCGTTATTTTCAATGAGATGTTTTTTATAACATCCTCGCCGCCGTATCCTGCGGAAACATTTTTTAGTGTCAACATTACGATTCACGCTTCCGAAAATAAATGTACGCAAAAAACGGCGCGCCGATAATTGCCGTTACCGCGCCGACGGGAAGTTCGGTGGGTGAGGTGAGTGTTCTTGCGACAAGGTCGGCAAGCACCATAAACGAGCCGCCTGCCACGGCAGACATCGGAATTACATATTTATGCGCCGTGCCGAAAATTTTTCGCACGATATGCGGCGCGACCAGGTCAATGAAGCCGATGATTCCGACGAATGCAATTGTGCTTCCGGTAAGCGCGGCGGCGATGATTAACAGTGTGAGTTTTACACGGTTTGTGTTTACACCCATCGACTGCGCCTGTTCTTCTCCGAAGGTCATGATGTCGAGTTCTATTTTATATCGTGAAATAAAAACAATTCCGAGCAATGTGAGCGGTGCCAAAATAAAAACCGTGTGCCAGCCACGCATTGCGAAGCTGCCCATTTGCCAAAGAATCATGCGTTCCGTGCCCTCGCGGAACAGTGCGAACATCAGCGTCGTCACGGAATTTACAAACAGTGCGAAGACCATCCCGGTAAGAATAATCGTATGATTTTCCATGCGAATGTCGAGCTTTTTCGCGATTGCGATTACGAATAAAATTGTTGCCAGACCGAAGATGAATCCGAGAATCGGCAATGTGAGAAATGAAAAAAACGAAACGCCGAGAAAAATAACAAGCGCCGCACCAAACGACGCACCCGACGAGACGCCGAGCGTAAACGACGACGCCAGCGGATTTCGCAAAACCGATTGCATAACCGCGCCGCTTACCGACAACGCCGCGCCCGCGCAAAACGCAAGCAGCGCACGCGGCAAACGCAGATTCCAAACGATTGCTACATGCGCGGGTGCAATTTCCTCCGACAAATTTATTTCAAATAACTCATGCCCTATTACATTTAAAATACTAACGGGCGAAATAAAAACGCTTCCGACAGTAATACCAAACAGAAGCGCAATAACGCCCGCGAATAACGCAATTATTATTTTAGTTCTCAAAATATTCCGGGTAAACGGCTGCGGCAATTTCGCGCAGAGCTGTAACAATGTTTTGGCTCGGGCGATTGCTTGCGTTCGAATTAATTACAAAAACACGTTCGTTTTGTACAGCCGCGATTTCAGCGAAACCCGGGCGTTCCATAATATCCGCAACGGGGTTGTCCAAATAATCAGCCGATGTAAGAATCACATCGGGATTCGCAAGTAACAACGCCTCGTCCGAAACACGAAACCATCCGTTCTGTTGCGCGAAAATATTTACCGCACCCGCAATTTCAATTACTTCATTTAAAAATGTTCCTTCGCCGAAACTTATCATCCACGGCGCGGGTTCTATTTCAAAATAAACGGTGCGCGTTTCGGAAATTCCCGTGACAATCTGCCGAACATTCGCAATCTCCGCTTCCATCTGCGCGACGACGCTTTCACCCGCTTCGACCGCGCCCACCATCGCCGCAATCAATCGAATATCACGCATGATGTCCGCAATGCTTTCGCTTGTTTCAACATACACAACCTCAATCCCCACCGCCGAAACCACCGATAACGGGTCATCCTCTCCGCCCTGCCTTATCATGCTCGAAGTAAAAATTATATCCGGCATCAAGTTAATCAAATATTCCGCATCCAATGCCATCATGTCTAACACCGCATCGACATCGGAAGAAAGCCCGACAACATCCGAAGAAAACATATCCGTCGCAACTATACTCTCACCAAACCCCAACGCCACAAGAATTTCCGCATTGGACGCGCCGATGGAAACGATTTTTATCGGAAGCATCTCATCGGAAGTTCGCGCACTGCCGCCTCCGCACGCCGAAAAAATAATAAGTAAAAACAAAACTGCCATAAACCTTTTAATAAGCATTTTTTTCACTCCTAAGAAATTTTCTTTATAAATAATACAAGAAAAATCCTTATTGTAAAGGTAAAAATATTTTCCAACACGTCAGTCTAATTTCATGTGGTTTCGTGGTTAACAGAGTGGCAATTTCATCAACGGAGAAGATAAATATCAGGAATATAGCTTATTCTGTGCCAATTATTTTGTAATAGCGTTCATATGCTTCTTCTTCGGTCATGCCTTCGGGGGGGAATAAATGAACACCGCCATACATATAAACAATTGCCATTTCGGTAACGGGGTCATAATAAAGAATTCTTTCGTCAAGCGGAATGCCTCGTGCGGCATAATTATTGCTGTAGTAACAGAACTCAACAAATCTGCGCAAGTAAAAGTCATTTCCTTGTATGTCTTCGTTTTGTGCGTAACGGATATCGGCTTCACTTGGTTCGATACCTTGCAACCGAGCATTTCTGACGAAGAAATTTGCCATCGGCATATTCAAATAGTCTTGCCGCATTTCTGACAAATCAAAAAATTGCGCGGGATTAACATGAACATAATTATCAGAATTCACGGGTTCTCCGTTGGTTGACTGCCGTATTTCAAGCTCGAATAATAATCTGTCTAAATTGCCGACTCTCAGCTCAACGTAATGCGTTGTCATTCTGCCGATAATATCTCCCGCATTAACGTTGGCACCCTCCATTAAGCCGTAGCGGGGATTAATATTTCCGTACACAGCTTGCATATGCGTTCCGTTGTGCTCGAAATTTAAAAATACATTGCTTTCATTTATTTGCGCGACAGTTCCGTTTGCTACGGCAAAAACTTCGCCCTCGCCCCACCTGTTTTGAATATTTATCCCGTGGCTTTGAACGGGTGAAAGATGGTCCAGCGAACCAAACCACAGTGTTACTTCCATTAAAGCGGCAGGTAAAAATAATAAATTGTCAAAAACATACTCTTCGGTCGAAAGATTTGTTATGGCTTCCGCTTCATTCCAAACAACTATCAAGTCCGCGGCTTCCGAAACAGCCCGCAGCGGAACCATCGTTCGTCCGCCGATAATCTGCGCAGGGACATCCAGTGAATGCGCAACGCCATTAACGAGCATCTCATCACTGCCGATTTCGATAACAATTTCATACCATGGTTTTGTTAATTTAATCGTCGGTTCGTTCCACTCAACTTCAAACCCGAGTGCCTCCATTACCGCGCGCAACGGAACCAAAGTTCGCCCGTCAACTATCAGCGGCTGCTGCTCGTCATCGGGAATTTCAATAAAAACCCCGTTAATCCTGATTTGAGGATTTTCTGCCGAAACTTCAAACGACGGAAGCATAAAAACAAATGCCGCCGCAATAACGATACATAATAATTTTTTCATTTATTTCTTCTCCCTTCTCAAACCGGAGCAACTGTAGAACTCACAAATATTTTCGCGTCTTTATTCGGCATGTGAAACACCTCTTCGCAATTAGGGATGGGTACTTGCAAGTAATGTCAATGACAACAGTTGGGACGGACGGTTGTCTGTTTCAAGTAAAGATTGGGCAAAAGGATTTGATACGCCTGAACCCGATGTTTATCTTAAAACGCATCTTGTTGTCTTCGAGGGTTTTGTCGGTAAGTTTCGTGAGGCGGAAAAAGAAAAACCCTCGCTTATGTCGGCGATTAAAGCCGGCGAAGAAAAAAGCCGCCGTGAATTTGGCAACATTCAACCGCAAGAAAAATCATCACAAATAAAAAAATCGGGAGAGGAGCTTTAATTATGGAAAAATTCAATTTTGAGGAACTTTGCTTGATGCGTATTTTTGATACAACAACCCGCGAAACCCTGCGCGATGAACTCCTTATCGGATTATTAAATTCAGACG
>JAIRVD010000295.1 GCA_031254075.1 Clostridiales bacterium | reverse complement strand
GTATTCGTTGATATTGTCATACATTTGGCTCATTTGGGAATTGCCGCTGCTGTCGGATGTAGCGTCGGCTTCGCCCGCAATAAGCGCGAAAACATTTTCTGCCATGCTGCTGATAACCTTGTTATACGAAAGCGGCTTGCCGTCCATGTCCTGCGCGCTTAACAAATGGCAGAAGCTGAACGGGCGGCTCGTAACGGAACGCACAACAACGCCGCCGCCGTAATTTTGTATGAATTGGTCATCCTGTTCATATTTGCTTGGACTCATCCAGTAATCGAGTTCTTTCAACGCCGCAAAACCGTTGCGTTTTAATACATCCGCGTTTCCGCCGTTTAACAAGTTAACGTCAGGCAAAATAATATATCCGAAAATATTACGCCCAGGAATCGCAAGCCCTTCCAACACACTGCGCGCAAGATATGCCACGTCAATGAATGTTCCCGAACCGGTTCCGCCGGCAATTCCCGCAACCACGATTACGTTGACTTTATTTATTCCGCCGGAAATCAAACCGCGAATTTTGCGCTCTAAGCGGTCTTTAACCGTTTTTATATTTTCAAACAATAAAAGCCGCCCGATTTGACGCTTTCCGCCCGCGCCCGGTAAGGCGGCTTCGGCTTCTATGCGGTCATACCATTCGGCTTCTTCGGCGTTTGCCTCAGCTAATGATTTCCATTTTGTAACGATTGCCTGCTTGTCATCAACCGAAATTGAGCAGAATTCCGCTCCGAATTGGTCGAACGACGCTGTTCCCCAGCTCTTTTTAACGACGGTTTTATCGGTATCAATCGCAAGAAAACCGATGTTCGTAGGGGTGTCGGAAAGTATTTTTCCGTTTGCTTGCGGAAGCATCATACGGCGCTTAACTTCGTTTTTAATACGAATCAACATGTCCGCGCCTGTTCCGCCAAGACCTATAAACAGTGTTGCCTCTGTTTCATTTGCTTCAACGCGCGCGCCGTCGTAGTAAATTCCGCCGCCTTTGCTAAGTAAAAGTTCTGCTTCAAGGTGTTCCAGTGCCATTTTTCCCAATGCCATACTAACTCTCCTCAAGCTGAAATTATTTTATTTATTAAATCATTTTTTACCAGAAAGGGTCATCATTTTTTGGCGACGGGACAGGGCTCGTGGTGTCAAACCCGTCGGAACCGTCATAATAGTCGTTTCCGCCGCTGCCTGAAGAACCCGCGCTGCCGAATAGAATTACATATTCTTCAAAATCGCCGAACCCGCTGCTTCCGGAATAGCCGATTCGAATTTCCGTACCGCCGTTTCTGTCAAACGTTACGGAATTCTTACCTGCAAGTTTGTCAACCTTAACAGTGAATCCCGGGTTCGAAGGAATTTTTATCTCGAGTTGGCTTTTACTTCTTGCGGTAAATATCGTGCCATCGGCAAACCAACTTATTTGCGAAAACGCAATACGATACGGTTCCGAAAGGCTGACATTCATGTTTAAAAGGTCGCGCAATGTTTTTCTGCCCTTAACCGGGGGAAGAACCAACGCGTCTTCGGGAGGCGTTTCGATATCAATATCGGGAGGCAATGTCATTTTAATGTAAAGCTTGCTCATCGGGTCGTTAAGGCGGGGCTTTTTGCTGCTCATGAAAATCACGACAATAAGCAAGATAACAATAAGTACAATCGGAATCGGAATAATTATTATCAGCCCGGATAAAATTCTGACAGAAATAGTAAAATAGACTTTCTCTCCGTTTGTATCTTCAACTTCAACGCGTATTTCCGTATATCCCGACCTTAACGCTGAAATATTTATTTCATTGACAAGTTCATCATACACAAATTCCGCGTATTCGTGCCATTCTTCACCCAGCGGAATTACATTTTCAATTGCGAATCCCGCACCGCGCATATCAATAGAAGAATTTCTGTTGAATATGGTCATCAACGTAATCTGCGTATCATTAAGCGGCGTTGGCGGTAACGGTATTGGCGGCGGGGGTGACGTACCGCCGCCTGACGTACCGCCGCCTGACGGCGGCGCCGTACCTGACGGAACGGTAAATCTGTGTGTATTGGATGTGCGTGCGATGCCGCCGCTGTTAAGTTCTAAAACCGCTTCATAATCGCCGGGGTCAAGCGGCAGTGACATGGATGTTTGACCGGGCGAAAATTGATGTTCTGTTTTATTTCCGGTATCAATATTCGTGATAAAAATAGTCGGACCGAGCAAACGAATTAAATCAGCGTCGTTTATTGCGGCGCCTGTACTGTCCTCAAGCCGCCATGCAAATTCTGCGGAACCCGAGCCGGTACGCGGCAAATCAAATACCAATTCAAGGTCGTAAGCACTTAATAAATCAATCTCAATACGATCACCTTGAGTGCCTGTAAATGTTAATGTCCATTCTCCCGGAATGGGATTTAAAAGCGTAATTATTACATATCTTCCGCCGGGGTCCTGTCTTAACGAATGACTGCCCGGGCTGTTATTCGGGTCTGTCAACGAAATATCCGTAACAGGATTGTTTGAGTGCGGATATATTGTCAATGTTGCTCTGTAAATGCTGCTGTTTTCAATTTCGAATTGAAAATTTTGAGGAAAACCCGTTCCGATTACGATTTCTCTGCGACCCGACCCCCCGGTAAGACTTGCGTATATATCGCTCATAATAAGCGGCAACTCGCCGGCTTCGCTTGTTTCATGCATTTGACCGCCGGAAGTATTCGCAATATTTTCCATTGTTCCGATATCAAGTCTGCCGTCAAAATTAAAGCCTATTGTGTAAATAGGAATCCCGTTGTCTGCGGCCCTTTGTGTAACGTCAAGTATTGCTGCCTGCGCCTCTTCCGTGGTGCGGGTGTTGCGACCGCTGCGGCGGGGTAAATCCGTGTTGCCGTCACTAAGCAGAATTATCGCGGGTGTACGCGTTGATGTTCCTCTGCCGTCTCTGAATAAATCCAACGCCGCTTCGATGCCGAGGGCAATGTCCGTGTCACAGGTACCCGTCGGACGAGGCACAGAGTTGACAGCGTTTATAATTTCTCTTCTGCCGACTTCGCTGATTATATCGGTAAAATTGCGTACGCGCCCCGTTCCTTCGACGGTGTGTGAATAGAACACAAAACCGATGCGCGAGTCAGAGCCTTCCGCACTGTCAATAAATAAATTAACGGCTGTACGCGCTATTTGCCGTGGGTCGGCACTGTTCATTGAGCCGCTGTTATCAATTACGAATATAACATCCAAATCCTGCGGACCGAAGGTTGACGCTTTAACATCCGCCGTCGGTAAAAGCACCCAAATAAAAAATAAAACAAAAGCTAATCTGAGTTTTCGCAACACAAATTCCTCCATATCCGAAAAAAAGACAAGTTCTAAGTAAATTCGTGACTGTAGCATTCTATTATATAAATAATTGTATTGTCAAGAATCGTGCCGTTCGAAAAATTATCCAGAAGTTGCATTAGCATTGACATGCCGTGGTGGTTATAATGTGAGCAAGGGGGGTAATACATATGGACATTTTAAGAAAGCACAGAAATATAATCGGCGTTGTGTTAATTGCGGCGGCGACATTCGGAATTTTATATGCGGCTCAAGTTCGTGCCGGAACCGCGCCGGAGTTTATGGAATACGCGGCGTTTATTGCCGCCGCAGAAGAAGGGCGCGTTGAATCGGCAACTATCGGCGAAGGCGCGATGATTTTGTTTTCGCTTTCGGAAAGCGCGGCAGCATATGAAACGAATAATCCGCGCCGCGAAGATTTTAAAGAATTTCTTTTGCTTCAAGGGGTTTCCGTAAACGAAAGCTCCGTTTCAGGCACGAATTTTTTACAACTCGGGTTTACAGTCGCGCTGGTTGCGGGTGTTCTTTTGTTTGTTCAGCGCAAGAACAACGCGGTAAAAGCGATGGGCGGACTCAGTCCGGTTGTTGTTTCTTCTAATATAAATGAAAAGAAATGCGGCTTTGAATATGTCGCCGGGAATATTGAAGCGAAGGAAAGCGTTATGGATATCGTCGATTATCTTCGCGAGCCTGAACGCTTCACGCGTTACGGCGCGAGAATGCCGCGAGGAATTTTATTCCACGGAAAACCCGGTACAGGAAAAACGCTGATGGCTCGCGCAATGGCGGGCGAAGCGGGTGTTCCGTTCTACGCGGTAAGCGGTTCGGATTTTGTGCAAATGTATGTAGGCGTCGGCGCGGCGCGTGTTCGCGATTTATTCAAGAAAGCGCGTGAAGCCGGACGCGGCGTAATTTTCATTGACGAAATCGACGCGCTCGGAAAAAAACGCAGCGACGGCATAAACGGCAACGACGAACGCGAACAAACGCTTAACGCACTGCTGACCGAAATGCAAGGCTTTTCCGAAAACACCGGTATCGTTGTAGTCGCGGCAACGAACCGCCCCGACACGCTTGATGAAGCATTAATGCGTCCCGGACGCTTTGACCGCAGGGTTGAAATCGGATTACCCGATGTCAATGCGCGAAAAGAAATTTTAATGCTTCATGCGGACGGTCAACC
>JAIRVD010000293.1 GCA_031254075.1 Clostridiales bacterium | reverse complement strand
AACTGCAAGCATTTTAAACAATGGAGACATCTTTGCCTGTGTGGATATTGAGCGAAAAAGTGAGTTAATCCAAGGCAATATAAGAACAGATTGCTTTTCAGATGTTTGGAAAAATCAATTTAGTTCATTCCGTCAGCGCAGGGATAAAAAAAGTTCGATTTGCGCTGATTGTCTCGATGCAAATTTCTGTCGGGGGGATTCCGCGCATACTTGGGATTTTGATAACAATGCCCCCCGATATTGTTTAAAAAACTTATAAGAGGGATTACATGACAAACAGCGAATTGTTTTTTGATACGACCAAAATTGCGAATGAGCAAAAATATGTAACGGGGGATAAGGAAATTTTTTTAAAGCTTTCCAAAGAGCAAATGACGGACGCCGTTGTATTAACCGATAATCGGGTTTTGGAGTTGATTAAAAACGCGTCTTATGACGGTCCGATTGTGTTAGACAGACAATGTCGGTTTTCGGTTTCGAATATTGACAGTTTTACTGCGGCTGCAAACAATTCAAAAGATTACATTTTCAGCCACGGTAAATATAAGCAGCTTGTATTGAATTTTGCCAATCCCGTTGAACCCGGCGGCGGCGTAAAGCGCGGAGCAAAAGCGCAAGAAGAAGACCTTTGCATAAAAAGCACTCTTATGTGTTCGCTTGAAAGCGAGCGGGCGGGCGAATACTATAGCTATCACAAGAATTTACTTTCTTGCCATAAAAAACCGAATCCGTTTCTTTCGTCGGATTATATGATTCTTTCGCCGACGGTAGAAGTTTTCCGCGACGAAAACAATAATCTGTCGGATGAAACATTTATTGTATCTGTTTTAACCGTTGCCGCGCCCTATGTAGTGAACGGCATGTTCAATTTATCGAAAGAAGATTTAGAGGCAGTAATATTTCAAAGAATCATGGGAATATTACAGGTTTCCGTTACATACGGCTATAAATATTTGGTTTTGGGCGCGTGGGGCTGCGGTGCCTTCGGCAATGACGCGGATATGGTCGCAGGCTTGTTTTACAAAGCATTTAGAGAAATAAATTGTAAATTTCTGAATGTAAATTCCTTATTCAAAAATGTACAGTTTGCCGTTTTACACAAACCCGAGCAGACTTATAATTTCGATTGTTTTAAAAAATATTTTGATGATTTTTATCGCGATAAAAATTAATCAATGCAAAACATGCATCGAATCAAATTTGACTAATTCCACAAATACCTGATTTAAGGAGAAATCAATGAGCGCACACGAATGTAAATTTTTTATTACAAGGCATTCTGCCACAGGAATTTTAGGATACGAATTGCTGCATGGACAAGAACTCATATGCCGGAACAGCGACTATGTTTTGGCGGTTGCCGAAGCCTCGATAACAAGAATTGTCAAGACAGTACAGTCCCTTGCGACGCTTCCGATAAACAGTTTCGAGCATCCGACAATTTTTCCCGGTTTGATTGTTCGTTACGATGTTTTAAGCGAAACAAATGAAACAATTGCATTTTTTAATAAAATTTACGGGCATCAGTTTGATTCAAAAATAATTGCGTATAAAAACGGGCAAGCGTTGTTCGAGTTTTTCCCGCAATCGGCAACTGAATTTTATAATTCTAAAAATCAAATAATTGCTTCCGTTGAAGAGGACTTGTCGTTTGAACGCAACCCCTTATCCATAGACGACAAGAGGTATTTTTTTCATATAAACGACGACGAAAACGTGTTTTTATTTTTCCATGCGTTTGTTTCTGCCAAATTACAAATATTTTATTGAGGAGCTTCCATTATGAAATTTTCAGTGAAAGTTTTTTTATGCAGCATTATATTAATTGCGCTGTTCGCATCATGTGCAAAGCCCGGACACCCGCTCACCGCCGCAGAACTGCTTGACCTCCTCGGCGAGCGGGATTTGCTTGAATTGAACTACGAGCAAGCCCTCGTTAATTTTACAATGTTAATAGAAGTCGAACCGATGAATCCGCGCGGTTACACCGGCGCGGCGGAGGCATATGTAGGTTTGGGTGATACCGAAAGCGCGACCGAAATATTGCGGCAAGGTTTAAGCATTTTGCCGGAAAATTCGGAATTGCAAACAATGCTTGACGCGCTAACTCCAACCGGCGAAAACGATTCACCTTCGGGGGGAAGTGAATCTACCAACGGAAGCATTGAAGAAGAAGCCGGACCTCCGCCCTGGGAAACCTACACGGACGAACAGAAAGACATGCTAAACCGATTGGAATCCGCGACGGAAGCATTTGATTACGAAACCGTTTACAGCATTATGACATCGGTTGCATTTTCGGATTTTTTTAATGAACAGGTCGAACTTATCGAAGAAGAATATGATTATGATGCAGGTTGGATTCACATTGTCGGGCAGATTACTTACAAGCGCGATGAAAGTATTTCATGGGGTTTGTCATTTTGGCAAAGATATTCCGGCGATTATGTTTCAGAGAAAAATTATTGGTGGAGCAGACGTAATCCAAACGGAGAAGAGATTCAGGTTCAACAGTGGATTTGGGATACCGGAACGTCGAGTATCGCCATACGTCATACGACTTTGGTGGATAACGAAGAAAATGGCAGAGTCCAAATACTTCGTTACGCGCCGCCTCAAACATCCGGCGAATTGACGCGTTACGAATTGACGGCACTTAATCGAATGCGCCACGGAACGGAAACAGTTACCGACATGAATACGGGCGAACAGTTCATATATCAATGGGAAAACGGTTTTCTTACGAATTATTTTACAGACGATTTTAACCGCCACTATATTCTCGGCGACAGAGGAACCGAAAGACAAGCTTATAATAACCACGCGATGCAAGCCACTACAATTCATTAGTAATGCTTTCACGCGTCAGCATAGCTCTGATTAATAATGACGTAAATATTTTTTATCAATATGGAGGCATTAAAGTATGAATTCAACGACTCCCGTTTTATCCGACCCGACCTACCGTATTGAATCCGAACTTGGTTCGGGCGGGGGCGGGGTAGTATACAAGGCATGGCATACGCGATTGCAGAAGCATGTTGTGATAAAGGAATTGAAGAGCGGTTCGCAACACGACATTGAAACTCAGCGCAACGAGGTTGAGGCGTTAAAGAATGTAAAGAGCGCGTATCTTCCGCAGGTGTTTGATTTTTTGACAGAAGGAAATCGTATTTACACCGTGATGGAATTTATTCGGGGGGAGAGTTTGGATAAATTTCTTGAGCGTGGGCAGAAGTTTTCGCAGACACAGGTTGTGAAATGGTATGGACAACTTGTGTCGGCGTTGGAAGCGATTCACGGGCAGGGTGTTTGTCATCGTGATATCAAGCCGGCGAATATAATGCTGATGCCTGACGGCGATGTTTGTTTAATTGATTTCAATGCCGCGCTGGTCAGCGGAAATGATGTGCGAATGATAAGCCGCAGTTTGGGATATGCTTCGCCCGAGCAATATGAAATTTACGAGCATTTTAGGCGAACGCGCTCGGCGTCACCGATTAATTTGAGTATGGGAACAGAAACGGAATTACTTGACGACGATAAAACCGAATTTATTTCGGAAAACGCCGCCGATGATAATACAGAATACATATCACCGCCGAAAGCTTTCGGACTTGACTGGAAACGTTCCGATATATACAGTCTCGGCGCGACGATGTATCACCTTGTTTCGGGAAAATATCCGTCGGAACGTGCGGCGGAAGTTGTC
>JAIRVD010000080.1 GCA_031254075.1 Clostridiales bacterium | reverse complement strand
CAACATTGTGATTAAGAGAATTTTAGAAACCTTTGACGCGCTTTATCCGTTCGACGGAAAATGTTTTTTACATTACGAAAAACCGTGGCAGTTGTTATTTGCAACGATTTTAAGCGCGCAATGCACAGACGCGCGTGTGAACATGGTTACGGAAAAATTATTTGTGCAATTCCCAACGCTTGAGGATTTCGCAGGCGCAAATATTTCCGAACTCGAAGAAGCCATTCGCCAAACGGGTTTTTTTCGTTCGAAGGCGCGTCATTTGCAGCAAAGCGCGGCAAAGCTTCTTTCAGAACACGGCGGAGAAATTCCTTCCGATATAAACGCCCTGACCGCGTTAAGCGGTGTCGGACGAAAAACCGCAAACGTTGTACGCGGGCATATTTTCAAAATTCCGTGCATTGTAGTGGACACACATGTAAAACGCGTTTCAAGCCGTCTCGGATTGACGCGCAATACCGACCCCGTTAAAATCGAAACGGATTTAATGAAAATTTTGCCGCAATCGCATTGGATTCGTTACAATCAGCAGGCAATTACGCACGGCAGACAAATTTGTAAAGCGCAAAATCCGCGCTGCACGGAATGCCCGTTTGACTGTAACAACAAAATATGAGATATTGTCCTAATTCGACTCAAGGGGGATGAGTTTTGTGAAATACATACCGAATACATTGTCAATTTCGCGAATCGTACTTGCGTTATCGTTATTGCTGATAAGACCCGTATTGGGGACTGTGTACATGATTGTGTACATTGCCGCAGGCGTTACGGACATGATTGACGGGCCGCTTGCGCGTAAATTAAAAATCACATCAAAGCTCGGCGCAAATTTGGACGGCATTGCGGATTATATTTTGGTCGTTGTTGCGTTGATTACGATAATTCCGGTGCTGAGTTTTAATCCGCTGTTGATTGCGTTAATTGTCGCGGGATTCGCAGTTTTAAAAATCTCGGGAATGATTGTTGGTTACATACATTATAAACAGCTTATGATGATGCACACATATGCCGCAAAAATGGGTGCGGTGTTTGCGTTTTTATTTCCCGTGGTTCTTTTGTTCGGAGTTGATGAAAATACCGCGATTATTTTTCTCGGCGGTTATGTGTATTTATTTTTAATAGAAGAAATGATAATTAATATAATTATGCCCGAACCGAGACGCGATATAAAAGGGATTTTTCAAGCGATTCAAATTCGAAGGAAGCTGAAAAATGAATTATCAGATTGATTTTATAAATGAAATTTGCGCCGAAGAAAATATCCGTGTCGAAAAACTTTCGCACGGATATGTTTTGCGTTTAAACAAAAATGAGGTTGCGCGACATATTTTCGGGTCGTACTGGGATATGAATTCCGCAGCGTCCGACCGAATTGCGTGCGATAAAACAGCTTGCTCAAATTTGCTTATTCGCAATAAAATTCCCGCAATCATACACGAGCTTTTATACAATCCGCTGCGCCGCCCTGGCTGGGCAGGAAAAAACGGCGCATGGGCGCGTGCCGCAGTATTTTTCAAAAAGTACAATCAAAAAGTTGTTCTCAAACCCAACCAAGGCACAAAGGGACAAGATATCTTCCTCTGCACTTCCATGCCCGAGCTTGAAGCCGCCGCGCAGGCAATTTTTGCAAACTACCCCGACGCCGCGCTTTCCCCTTACCGCGAAATTCAAAACGAATACCGCGTGTTCTTCCTTAACGGAAACTGCTGCTTCGCATACGGCAAGGCAAAAGGTGATTCGTGGCAACATAATTTATCGCAAGGCGCTGTCGCGTTTGAGCTTTCCGACAACACAAAAATAGAAAATTTAAACGCCCTCGCCATCCGCGCCGCAAATTGCATCGGAATCTCCTTTTCGACTATCGACATCGCCGAATCACCAAACGGCGAACTTGCCGTAATGGAAATAAACTCGGGTGTACAAGCCCGTCAGCTTCTCGAACAGCTTCCGCATTTGCGGCCGACATTAAAAAAAATTTATAAAGAAGCGGTTTTTTCACTATTTGCAAGATAAAAACCTTGTGATATACTTGTGTTTGGTTTTTATTTCAGAAAAAACAGAATTCGGAGGGCTATGAAGCTTATGGCGGCGAACAAAAAAGGGAAAAATGAAGGTAAAATTGAATTTGAGATGGAGCAGCTTGATAAAACAAAAATCAAGCTGACAATTAAAATAGGACCTGAGCGTTTCCGCGAAGGATTGCAACAGGCATACAATAAGAATAAGAATTATTTTAATTTACCGGGGTTTCGCAAGGGGAAAGCTCCGCGTAAAATGATAGAGCAAATGTATGGAAAAGATATATTTTACGATGACGCGGTAAATTATGTTTTACCCGAAGCATATGAAGAAGGGCTTGACAAGTACGATATTGAACCTGTGTACAAGCCCGAACTTGAGCCGGGTGAAATAAATGAAGCGAGCGGCGCGGAGTTTGTTGCAATCGTAAGCATTCGTCCGGAGGTTGAAGTCGGCGATTATTTAGGGCTTACTTATCCTAAAGTTGACACCGTCGCAACGGAAGAAGACATAGACAATGCACT
>JAIRVD010000230.1 GCA_031254075.1 Clostridiales bacterium | reverse complement strand
TCTCACACGGTTGCGCGTGAAATCATTCGACTTATTGCTTTCATCCATAATGAATTCAATTTTTTTATTTCGAAGATATTCCTCAATTTCATTGCGCGAAGTTTCTATCAGAGGACGAATTACCGCCCCGTTCACAGGCGCAATTCCGCCAAGCCCCCTAAGCCCCGAACCTCGACAAAGATTCATTAATACCGTTTCCGCGTTGTCGTCCGAATTATGCCCCACCGCGATTTTTTCCGCGCCAAACTCCGCCCGAGCCAGCTCCAAAAACTCATACCGTATTATCCGCGCGGCTTCTTCAATCCCAATCTTCTTTTCTTCCGCATATTTTTTCACATCAACGGAAAATACCTTCAAATCCACCCCAAGCTTACGGCACAACCCCTTAACAAAAGCTTCATCAGCATCAGAATCCACACCGCGCAAATTATGATTAACATGCGCAGCGAAAACCTTCGCGCCCAACTCACGCAAAACACAAGCCAAAGCCACAGAATCCGCACCGCCGCTCAACCCGACAACGACGCTGTCCCCACGCAAAAGCATTTCGAATTTTTCAATCACAAGACGCACATTTTCCCGCATACTGTAGCTCCCTTTAGACAACCTCCGAAAACTGTCGATTCGTCCGAATTTCAAACGCGCGTTGAAGCGTTCGCGACGTTTGAAATTCGTCTCAACAGGTTTTCGGGGGTTGTCATTTATATCCCTGAACATGCTGCCGTCGTGCGGCGAAGGAGTAGTATGTATCGCCGCATACGACGATGTGGTCGATAACTTTGATGCCGAGGTTCATGATTTCGACGCCTTCGATGATGCGGCGGGTGATATCGATGTCGTTTCGGGAGGGTTTGATTACGCCGCCGGGATGGTTGTGGGTGAGGATTAAATCGGTTGCATTGTTTTTGATTGCTTCACGAACGATTTCACGGGAATAGACAGGGGCTTCGTCGGTTGTTCCCTTGGAAATTCGCGCGACATTGATTAGCTTGAATTTTTTATTGAGGCAGATTACATAGAAGCTTTCAACGGTTTGACCTACGAAAAGGTCAATTGCGAATTCGCCGGCGATTTTTTCGTTGGAGATAATAATACCCGCGCCCCATTTGCTAAAAAAATATCTTTTCGTAACGGCGGGAATCAAATTCAAAAAAACCGCGACATTTTCAGAACAGTTAAGCGTTGCGGTAAGGGTTTCGATATCGGCTTCAAAGAGATTGTGAAGCGAGCCGAATTTTTGCAGCATATTGTGCGCGATTTCGTTCGTATCGCAACGCGGATAGCAATGGAACAACAAAAGCTCAAGGACTTCATGTTCCGCGAAGCCGTCCAATCCCTGTGAACGATAACGTTCGCGCACTCTCTTGCGGTGATTTACATGCGGATTCTGCTTCATGATGTTTACCTGAGTGCATCTTCGAGTGCGTCCGTTACGGTTTGCAAAACCTTTATTCGTGCGTATCTTTTACTGTTGGATTCCACGATAATCCACGGCGAATGCGAATGATGCGTTTTCATCAGCATTTCGTCAACGGCGGCTTCGTATAAATCCCATTTTTCGCGGTTGCGCCAATCTTCTTCGGTAATTTTGTGCTGTTTATGCGGGTCGTTTTGGCGGTCTTCGAACCGCCGAAGCTGTTCGTCCTTGTCGATGTGCAGCCAGAATTTCAGCAGAACGGAACCGTGACCGACCAAATGCTGTTCGAATTCATTTATTTCGCGATAAGCGCGTTGCCAAATATGCGCGGGCGTAAGCTCTTCAACGCGCTCGACAAGCACTCGTCCGTACCACGAGCGGTCGAAAATTGTCAAATGTCCGTCTTTCGGCATTTTCACCATGAAACGCCACAGATATTGCCGCGTTTTTTCGTATATGCGCGGCGGACCAATCGGAACCACCGCGTAACAACGCGGGTCGATTTCCGACGTAAGCCGTTTTATATTTCCGCCCTTTCCCGCCGCGTCCCATCCTTCGTAAACAATTATCGCGGAACGCCGCCGGGCATACATTTTATTTGTCATATTTTTTAATTTTTGCTGATAATGCTCCAGTTCGTCGTTATATTCCTTGTGACCCATGCTTTCATCGGGTGAAACGCTTCTTAATATTTGCGGAATTTTTTCGCGTCTTGCTTTTTCGGGTTTGGGCGTTTCGCTTGCGTTAAGACGGTTTTCCAATGCGTTGATAATTGTTTTCATAATTTTGTGTGTGGCAAAACGCCTGTCATTTGTCTCGATTATATGCCACGGATTGTCTTCCTTGTTTGTCATGTTTAATATTTTTTCATATAAATGCAAATAATGCTCGTAATTTTTATTCTGCTCCCAATCATACTCGGTAACACGCCACGCCGTTGACGGGTCTTTTTCCAATGCCTTGAAACGCTTGTGTTGCTCTTCCTTGCTTATATGCAAAAACAATTTAATTATCAAACATCCGTCGTCCGAAAGCTGACGCTCAAACGCGTTTACGTCAAAATAAAACCCGTTGACTTCCGTGTGCGAAAGCCCCCAAGCATCACGCCATTCCGGCAGAATCAATCGGTGCCAGCTTTTGTCCATAATTACAATCTGCCCTGCCGGCGGCAAATACGACCAGTAGCTCCACAAAAACGGACGCATTTCTTTATCCTGCGTAATCTTTCCCGTTGTCCGAACATCAAAATAACGCGGGTCCAGCGGATTTACCACACGCGCCATATGCGTTCCCTTGCCCGACGAACTCCAGCCTTCAAAAACAATCACAACAGGCAGACCTGCCTCACGGACTTTCTGT
The DNA here is from genome assembly GCA_031254075.1 of Clostridiales bacterium. GTDB lineage: Bacteria > Bacillota > Clostridia > Lachnospirales > WQUN01 > WQVC01. The sequence continues at coordinate 1,146 of JAIRVD010000230.1, read as the reverse complement.
TGCAAATCCGAAAGCTTATCCTCCAGCTCACCGATTGTTTCCTTATATATGTGCTTTTCCATTTTCTGCTCGGGATTAATCCCCGTTAACATCACGTCACCTTCTTTCCAAAAGTATAGCACAGGTAACATTCGCGGACAAATCTCATAGTATATAAAAGGAACAAGCTGTTCCTTTATATAGATTAGGCGACGGGCGGGTCTGCGAAGGTCCGCCGTCGTCAGATGCTACTTATCGAAGACAATTTTTTCGCTGTTGAAAATTTGTGCCAGTATGACGGTGAAGATTAACGAGACGGAAAGATTTACTATTATCGTTGTTAAAATATTCAGAACATTAATTTCAAAACTGAAAATTGAATTAATACTTAACGAAGAATTCGCGATGGGAATGAGGTAATAGGTTGTTTCTGTCGGAATTCTGCCTGCAATCATTCCGATTAGACCCGCGACGAAAACGAGAAGCATTATCGGCGTGGCGTAAGCGGTTGCTTCTTTTACGGATTTCGAGCAGGCGGAAAGCACGGAAAGCAACGAAACGAAGACGAGCGATGTTGAGGTTACGACGAGAAGCAACAGAATAAAATCCGTGACGGAATAGAATTCGAAAATATTGCCGGATTCGAGTCCCATCATATTCGGCATTGCAAGCAACGCGCCGAGCATACTTACGACCGCGCTTAAAACAGCGAAAACGGCTATGCCGAGAATTTTTCCGAGCGCGATATCTCTGCGGTTTGCGGGCGTAACGAGAATGGAGCCGAGCGTGCCGCGTTCTTTTTCGCCCGCGATTGATTCGGGCGCGATTGACTGGCAACCCGTGTAAATAAAAATTATAAACAGCAACGGAACAATCATTCCGACAAGCATCGCAAACATATCCGCGTCGGTTGCGAGATTGTAATCTCCGTCGGGTGCGTTTTCGGACGGCGCGTTAAGCGTGAACCGATGCGTAAGTTCGTGATGATAGCCGTATAAAATATCCGACAGAATGCTTTGCGCCTCACCGGATTCCGTTCGCGCGAAATTTGCCCACAGTTCAATATTGGGAGCCGGTGCGACCGATGTTTGCGAATCAAAATTCGCGACGGCTTCGTCAAAGTTTTCGGGGAAAATAATCAATAAATCCGTTTGCTGATTTGATATT
>JAIRVD010000152.1 GCA_031254075.1 Clostridiales bacterium | reverse complement strand
GAGCGTTCAGTTATTGAAGAGGTCGGAAATATAATGATAAGCTCTTATCTCAGTTCTCTTGCAGGGCTTACAAATTCTCAAATAAAACCGTCGATTCCCTATATGTGTGTAGATATGGCGAATGCTATACTCTCGGTACCCGCAAGCGAGTTCGGGAGAATGGCAGATAAAATGCTTTTTATCGAATCTCAAATATCCGTTGAAGGCGTAAAAACCTCGGGAGGTTTTGTTTTGGTACCTAATTTGCATTCTTTCTATAGAATAATACGCTCACTGGGAGTGGAATAATATGCCGGGAAATATGATTGTTGTGGGCATGGCTGACTTGAAAGCCACCAAGTCTCCCGGTGTTCTTACAACATTGGGGCTTGGTTCGTGTATCGGAATTGCCCTTTATGACCCCGTTACCAAAGTCGCGGGGCTGGCGCATATTATGCTGCCGGATTCTACCGCTATTCATAATAATTCGAATCACGCGAAATTTGCGGACACCGCAATCGTGAAATTGATTTCGCAAATGGAAATGCTCGGCGCGATGAAAAGAAATTTAAAAGCAAAAATAGCAGGCGGCGCGCAAATGTTTGCGTTTAATTCCACGAATGACAATCTGCGTGTCGGCGACCGCAATACCGAAGCTACGAAACGCATTCTTCGCGAATGCGGCATTCCGCTGATAGCGTCGGAGACAGGCGCGAATTTCGGGCGAACCGTTGAGCTGTACTCCGAAGACGGAAAATTTTTAATAAAAGCAATAGGTCAGCAAATAAGAACTTTGTAAAACTTTTTCATAAGGTGGGGGTAAATATGTCGTATCAATTAAATAAAGTGCATTTGTTAATTTGCATTTTTGCCGGGGTGGTGCTTGCGGGGGGATTCGTTTGGCAGTTAGTCTTCACGTTGCCGGTGCCGAACACTCTTTTCACAATGGCATGGTGGGTAAGCTTGGGAATAGTTTTGTTTTACTGTGTCGGAGCTTTCGCGCGCAGTTTTCTTATTCAACAAGTATTTGTTCCGATTGAAGATGAATATAATTTAGCCGAAGACGAAGAATATCAAGCGTTCGTGAAAAGCCTTGAAACGCAAAACGAACCGTCGGATGTTATGTTCGACGACCCGTTACATGATTTAAACTCATACGACGATTCGCTTAATGACCCGTTTATGGAACCTTTGCCTCTTGAGGACGCGTCATAGGCGAGATTCTATAAAAAAGGATTGGCCGAAATGACAAATCTCGACAATGTATGGCAGGCGTATATCGCCAACAAAAGTCAGCCGCTAAAAGAAAAATTGATTTTGCATTACGCTCCGTTGGTTAAATATGTTGCGGGGCGATTGTTGGTTCATATCGGTCAGCATGTTGAATACGACGACTTGGTTGGCTACGGGATTTTTGGGCTTATCGACGCAATAGATAAATTCGACAGTGCGAAAGGTGTCAAGTTTGAGACATATGCGTCGTTTCGAATTCGCGGCTCGATTATCGACCACATCCGCAGAATGGATTGGGTTCCGAGAACGCTCAGACAAAAGAATAAACAAATGGAACAGGCATATACACAATTAGAAGACACTCTCGGTCGTCCGCCTTCCGATGAGGAACTCTCGGAAAAATTAAATATGTCTCTTGACGAAACGCAGGATTTAATAAAAAAATCGTCAGTGCTTTCTCTCGTAAGTCTTGATGATTATATGGAGCAGAATTACGAATCATCATTTACTTCGCTCGTCGCAAACCGCGTCGATTCTCCCGAAGAACAAACCGAACGGCAAGAACGCAAAGAAATGCTCGCCGACGCAATTACAAAATTGTCGGAAAAGGAGAAACTTGTTATTACCTTGTATTATTTTGAAGACTTGACGTTAAAAGAAATAAGTAGCATTATGAAAGTGTCAGAATCAAGGGTTTCGCAGATTCATACCAAGGCAATAACCAGATTGCAAGGTAAACTCGGAAGATATAAGAATTTGTTGTTCGCTTAATTGCGTTTTTAGAAACGCATGGGAAGAAGGGGATAATCATGGTAAAAACCAGAAATTTTGACCTGGTCGTCAAGGAAGACGGCGTTTATTTAAACATCACAAATCCTCCGGGGGAAGAGCGTGCCACCCGACAGGAAATCATGGATTTGGTGGAAGAATACGGCATAAAAGATGTTGATTACATCGCCCTAAGCGAGGCAATAAAAAGTACCGAAGAAAACCTTTCGGTGAAAATTTCGAACAGCACAACGATTATGCAGGTAGCGGAATCCGCAGCCGTAGAAATTGCCGAAGACCGCATGAAGGCGTATATCACGTTCCAAGAGCCGATTAATAACGGTAAGTTGATGTCTTTGGAAGAGATTATTAATCTGCTGAAGGAAAACAGAATTGCGCCCGACAGCAAGTTAATTCAGGCGGCATTTGCTAATAAACGCTATGGGCGCAAGCTTTTGATTGCGCAGGGCGAAGACCCCGTAAACGGAACAGACGGATTTTTGCAATTCCATTTCGATAAGAGCAACATTAAACCGAAACCGAAAATCATGGAAGACGGTACGGTTAACTTTAAACAACTCGACATGTTCAGGCTGTGCAATCGCGGTGACGTGCTTGTTACAAGCGTACCAGCGAAGGAAGGCCGTGACGGTATTGACGTTTACGGCAATGTTCTTCCCGCGCCGAAAACGCGTCCGGCGTCGGTTATTCCGCGCGGAAAAGGAACGGTACGTTCCCCCGACGGACTGCATCTTATCGCCGACGTAAGCGGTCAGTTGCTTTTGACCGAAGGAAAAATAAGCATTTCCCCGCATCTCGAAATCGCGGGCAATGTTGATAACTCGACAGGAAATATTGATTTTAACGGACAGGTTACGATTCGCGGAAATGTTGTTTCCGGATTTACCATAAAGGCCGTCGGAAATATCGAAGTTTTCGGCGTGTGTGAAGCCGCGACTTTGATTTCATCCGAGGGAAGCATTACTCTCGGAAACGGAATTCAGGGCGCAGACAAGGGTGAACTTATCGCCGCGCAGGATATTACCGCGAAATTCATCGAACACTGCAAAGTAACGGCAGGCGGCGATATCACAACTGACTCAATAAGAAAAAGCCATGTAAAATGCGACGGAAGTGTCACCATTGCCGGCAAAAACGGCTTGCTCGTAGGCGGAAGCCTTGTCGCGGGCGAAAAACTCGTCGCCACAACCGTCGGCTCGCCGATGGGTACGCTTACCGACATCGAAGTCGGCGGTTCGCCGAAAGAATTAAACAAACAAAAGGAATTAATCGCCGAATTTAACAGACAAAAAATAGAATACGAAAAATGCGACAAAGCAGTTGAAACACTCAACATTCTGCGCAAACGCGACCAACTTCCGCCCGATAAAAAGGCACTGCTTGTTAAAATGGTTAATATGAAAATGGTTCTGCGCGACAAAATGACCAAATTGCAAGAAGAAATCGACAATATCACTCGCAATCTTTCCGTCAACGTCGGCGTTGTCAGTGTCAAGAAGGTTATTCGTCCCGGTGTTCGTATCACCATCGGCAACGCTCAGATGACCATTCGTGACGAGCTTTCTAACTGTAGACTGCGTAATAATGGCGAAAAAATCGCCATCGGTCCGAACTTGTAAAGGGGAATTTCTATGTTACGTCCGATTGACATGACCTTGTCGATTCAAAACTCTGCCGACTCGCGCGCACAGGGTGCCCAAGCCGCGCGTCCCGAAGTCGCCAACCAGATGTTCGCCGACCGACTTGAAAAACAAGTAAAGCTTCAGGAACAACAAGTAAATCAAAGCGAAAAATCCGAAGTAAATCCCGACAGACAGGGACACGGCGGCGGTTATCAACCCAACCGCAAGCCCGCACAAAAAAAGACCGAGGCTACGAAGAAGAGCAAGGGTGTTATTAAAGAAAGTTTATATGATATTAGAGTTTGAGGAAGTGGGGGCTTAGCCCCCTTTTTTTGGAGGAGGTTTTCTCTTGGCCGTTACGATTGTCCTTGTTGCACTGATTGTCGGCTTTATGGCGTTGACTGTTTTTTCGTTGACGGCAATGCTTTTTGTACGCCGAAGGGAGAAGGAGCGTGACGATTCCAAGGACATTTTAAAGACGATTGAGGAACTGGACGCGGCGTTGGATGCTGCGCTGAATGAGATAAATAAATTGGGTGCGTTAATTAAAGAGGATGTTGATGAGAAGTATAAGTCTACGTTGTTTTTGTATAATTTGGTTGAGGACAAGCATAAGGAAATTGTGGAGATTGTTAACGGCGAGGTAATTTCCGAGATGCTTGCGCAATACATTGAAACGCATGGTGCGAAGTTAGGGGTGGTTACGGAGGCATCTGAGGCAGGGGCTGTTTCGTTAGAGAAGGATGTAGGCGCTGTGCCGGCTGTGAAGAAGGTTCCGACGTTTACGAATCCGAGGCATAAGCAGATTTGGGAAATGAAAGATGAAGGGCAAAGCCTTGCCGAAATTGCCAAGGAACTTGATATGGGTCAGGGTGAGGTAAAATTAATTTTGTATTTGATTGACAGGGCTTCATAAAAAATTTTTGAGGAGGAATTTATGGCTGCATTTTGTCCAAACTGTGGTGCGAAAGTTTCGGGAGGATTTTGCAATGATTGCGGGACCCCTGTTTCCGCGCCTGCTCCTGCGGCTTCCGGCGAGCCGACCGTTACAGGCGGTGATGCTCCGAAAAAGAGCGGCATGGGCTTCTTTATCATCGGCGGAGGCGCCGCCGTTGTCTTTGCTTTTTTTGCTGTTGTTGTGATTATTGTCGTGGTTTTGTTCTCGGGTAATGACATTGTAGGGATTTGGGAAGAACCGGGTAGCAGCAGTTGGATATATCGCGCCGAATTTAAACGCAACGGCAGAGGGCAGCTAATGGAGGTCAACAGAGAAACAGACCTCACCCGTGATGATGCCGAATTTCGCTGGGAAGTTCACGAGGGAATGGTTGACCTGTTAGTTATGGAAATCGTTTACACCGATTATCCGGGCGAATCCGAAATCATTGTTATGGAATACGAGGTGTTTAAAAACGCAGTGGGTACCCAAGTCCTGCGTATAAGAGAGACATATGATATCGGAACCGATTTTTGGGAAGAAAATTTCACGAGGGCAAGGTAGGAATTGAAAATAAAACATTGGGGCTGTAACGAAATTAG
>JAIRVD010000145.1 GCA_031254075.1 Clostridiales bacterium | reverse complement strand
GACTACGACACCCAGCTAAGAGAAGAAGCTTGGGAAGAAGGTATGGAAGCAGGCATGGAAAAAGGCATGGAAAAAGGCATGGAAAAAGGCATAGAAAAAGGCATAGAAAAAGGCGTATCCGTAGGTGCGCAAAGGATATTGGAATTAATAAAGAAGGGGCTTTCGCCGGAAGATGCATATAAGCAAATTTTGAGCGGGGCTTAATAAAATAGAGATGATGAAACGGGGTTACGGAATTTATCCGAACCCTGTTTTTTTATGCCTGTACAGCAGTTTTGAAGTATAGTCTAATAAAAAGAACAAAAGCGGGTCGTTTCCGACCCGCTTTTCCTTGCCCTGCTACTTTTTTGCTGACACTTTTTCGGGGATTCCCGTTCATTTTGGGGGCTACTATTGCCCATTTTTAGTTGCTATGCAAAATTTATTCTGCTGTTAATAATACACAACCACAATCTGCCGTGTGCTGTTAATGAATTCTGCTGCGCCGCCGAGGTTTTCGATTGCGCCGCGGACGGGAACCATGGTACGTCCGTTAAGGGAGGTTGGGGATACGTCGAGGTTAATGTCGGAGCCGTTTGCGCGGATACTATTGCGTTCGAGCCACATATCCACGTTATTTGCGCCGTAGCTGAGTGAAATTTGTTGTGTTGCGTCAGTCCAGCCAACTGAGCCGCCCATGCCTTCGATGATTGCGCGAATCGGAACAAGCGTGCGCGAGTTGCGAATCAGCGGAACGGTTCCTCTGCCGGGGTCGATTTCGCTGATGGAGCCGTCTGACATTGTCATGTTCGGATTGTCGATTTGCATTACGATTGTTCGTTTTTGAGCATCGGCATATGGCGGAACAAGATTTTCGCCCGCAATTGTTCCGGGGGAAGTAACGCGAACTTGTGCCGTTTCCGCGCCGTAAACTTCCGGGTCGCCCTGAACGGTTGCCTCGCGAAGAATTTGGCGCACGGTGTAATAATAAGTTGTGTTTGACCTGATATTTACATCAACAAAATCATGTCCTTCGGTGTAAAAATCTGTTGCGGGAATTCCGATTTCGCCCTGATTTTCGGAACGGTAAACGCGATAACCCACGCTTCCCGCAATCGGGTTCCATTCCAGCCGAATACCGACAAGATTTACGCTTTCAGACTGGAAATTGCCGAAATTTCCGCCCGAAGACGGCGGCGGGGTAGGCGCGGGGGTTTGTACGGGGGTTTGCTCTGCTCCCACAAATTCATAACTTCCGCCCCAACTGCCGTAGTTGGAAGTCGTAACCCCGTTGCGTGTTGTACCGGTATAACTGCTTTGCCCCGGAAGAATTCTTATGGTAACATTCGCGCCCTGCCCGACGGAAACCAATCCGGCATGAACGGCGGCTCTTGCGATATTAGAATCGTCGGTATAAATATCACTTCCCCAAACGCTTCCCGAAGTTGCGCCGATTACATAGAAAGTATGCGTCGTATTATTCTGCCCGCGAAGATGTGTTGCGTTTCCGGTGTGCGGCGTTGGCGTTGGCGTCGGCGCAGTTTCAATGCTTCCCCTTTCAACAATAAATCCGCTGTTGCTCAAATTGTAAAAAGTCGGACTGTCGGCACCTTCAGAATTAATGTCAGCCCAAGTATAAGCAGGATTCGTTCCCGCTGTCCTGTAAATCATCATGCAATTTTCGAATCTGCCGTCATAGTTGTTAGGCTCGCTTGGTCCCCATTTCGTAAATCCCCATGTTTCTCCTGTTATCCATTGGAAATTTATCAGATGTTCGCTGTATCCGCCAAGCCAGTACCAATTTTTACTGCCATTTGCAATAAATCCCTCAATAAATGTTTGCTCTGCTTGGCTTGTAATCGTCACCAGATGTCCGCCCAGACTTTCGGCATAAGCCCTTGCTTCATACCACGTCATTGATTGGTCAATGATTTGATATGTGCGTCCGTTGAATGTTGCGGTATCGTTGCCGCTTGGTGCGGGTGTTGGCGAAGGTGTCGGCGTTGCCGCCGCACCTACGGTAAACGGCAATGAGGCATTTCGTACTATATTTATTTCAACCGCGCCATGTGCCGTAAAAAACCGTACTTCATAAGAACCGCTTGTATTTGGCGCAGTTAATTGCACTTGCCCCGAACCTACGGCTACATATGACCAACTGAGATAATCACGTGCATTTGCACCCGTTTGCGCAATTCCTATCCATGCCTGTGAATGAACCATTTCTTGTGTTACGCCCGAATAATTTACGGTTATTCTTTCATTTGGCGCGAAGCTGGTCTTGCTGAGTGACATTGTTATTGCGGAAGCCGTCGGCGTGGGTGTCGGTGAAGCCGTTGCCGTCGGGGTGGGTGTTGGCGTTGCCGTTGCCGTCGGCGCGGGTGTCGGTGTTACCGCCGGCGCACCGCCGCTGTTCACCTGAATCGTGTAATCATTAAAAGCGTTTGAATAGTGCGCAATCCAAATATAATAAGTTCCCGCTGCGGGCAGCGTTACTTCTCTTGTAGTTGCGGGCATTACGTCACTGCTACGGTAATAGTATTCATCAAGCAATGTGTTGCCCGAGCTGTTTACTATGCGTACTCTATGACCCGGCGTTCCCTGAGTATAATTAAAGGTTAAAGTAATGTTTTGGTTTGCGGAACCTGCAAAGCTGTAATAATCCGCGTCACCGCTGGTGTGGATATTACCCGTGTACGCTGTGTTTAGATTTATCGGTGTGGCAATGTTTGTTGCATTGTTGGGTTCAATCTCAAAGTTTCTTCCCGTTTCATCGGTAAACTCATATCTTATTGTATAATCGCCGGGGGCATTTGAATAATGTTCAACCCTTACATAATACGTACCCGCAGGGACGCGAAGTCTCGTCATGCGAGCAGGGAACACATCGCTGGAACGGTAGAAATATGCGTCGTCAATAACGGCGTTACTGCTGTCATACAACCGAACCCTGTGACCCGCCGTACCGCTTGAGTATCCGAACACCAGTTGCAGAGTACCGTTGCCGGGTATTGTAAAGCTATAGTTATCAACGTCACTGCTGTTGTGGATATTTCCCGTTACATTCTGCCCGTTTGTCAGCGGGTTCGCCTGATTTATTGCACCATTGGGTTCGCTTTCAAAAAGCGCGCCGGGTTCCGCGGTATAATCGGCTCTTATCGTATAGTCGGCACTAGCGTTTGAATAATGCTCAACCCTTACATAATACGTACCCGCAGGAACGCGAAGTCTGGTCATACGCGCCGGAAATACATCGCTGGAGCGGTAGTAATACGCATCGTCAATAACGGTGTTGCTGCTGTCATACAGCCGAACCCTGTGACCCGCCGTACCGCTTGAGTAACTGAACACCAGTTGCAGCGTGCCTTTTTCCGCAATTGTAAACACATAGTTGTCAACATCACTGCTGTTTTCAATGTTTCCGCTGACATCGGTGTTCACATTGATTTGTGTCGCCTGATTAAGCGCGTTGTTCGGCTCGATTTCGCGTGTGTTGTTCGCGCTTGCCACTACGGGAAGCAAGCTTATAACCATCAACGCCGCAAGCAAAACTGCAAAAAATTTTTTCATTCTCATTCTCCTTCAAATTTTATTTTCGCGGCCCTGTGCCGCTTCTGAAATTTATTGTAAAGCGTAAAATTTTTTTGCCTATGGCGTATATTCGGATATTTATGGCATATCTTCGGAATATTAAAATTCTTATACCAAAAGAACCTAAAATTTCCCGCAAAATTGCTCTCAACTTGACTGCAACGCGCCGCTGTTTTCCTGACATTTATCTTCTCCGTTGATGAAATGACCACTCTGAGTTCTTCAACACGGAAAGAGCTTTTGAATTTTCTTTTTTCGTGTGTTTCGTGGTTAAAATTCTTGTTCCGGGATTTCAAACATCGCCCTGCCTCCTTTCACCCACATCTCGGGCAGGAACTTTCGTGGGCGGAAAAAGCGCCGCATTTCGGACATTTCCAACCGCTTCCGCCGGAACCGGCTGCACCTGTCGCAAACGCCGCGCCGCCTATCACTATGCCGGCAACGAAAAGCATTGCAATAAGCGCGAACAGCAACCACAGCAGAAAACCAAGCACCCAGCCGAGAACCATGTATAAAAACAACATTAAAATTGCGTTAAAACCCGCGATGAATATGTTTTTTGTTTTTTTCGCGCAGTGGACGAAATACATCACCGTACCCGGCGCGCCGAACAGAGTCAGCGCAAAAAGCAAGCCTATCACCGTATCCGCTTGTTCCATTATTCTGAAAATAGTGAATGCGACGGCATAACTGCCCAAAATAAACAGCCCCGGCCAGTTTACGAACATTCTGTAATTATACTTTTTGCGCAGAAAACGCCCGTATGTCCAAACCACGATTACATAGAACAGGACGATAGCAAAGAAAATCACTATCATGGGTATGAATAAGCCGAACAGTCCGAATCGAGCCTCCAAGTCTTGCCATAGGTTGGTCATAAACTCGGTAAATTTCAGGTTGCTTCGTTCCGAATCGGCTCTTCCGGCATATCGGGCGACATCCTGTGTTCCAAGGCGGCTTCCGTCCAGCCACATTGCCGGACGCACTCCGAGGGAATAAAAATTGCCGCCCTTACCCGAATCATCTACTGACCCGGAGCGGTCTACGATTGCCATATATGTTGTAAATCCCGCGTATGTTCGCAGCCACCATTCCTGCCTTGCGCCGTTTAGATTTCTTGCCCGTCGCGCGGAATCGTTATTGAAATATCTTTCCGCCTCATCTGCGCTTAATAAGAAAATTTTATCGAGGGTATCGTCAGCCGCATGACGACCATACGAATTTACAACCGTCGTTTCGAGTATCATCGCCCTGTCGTTTTCGCTGAACGAATTGTAAAACTCATCATTAAGCCGAACGCGCCAACGGCTTGTTTCCCATGACAATTGTTGAATATCACTGTCGGCACTGACAAAATATCCTTCCATCACGGTGTTTACGGTAATTACCAAAACCTTTCCGTCGCGGACATCAAGCACCTGCCAGTCATATCCGCCGAATTCGATTGTGTCGCCGACACCGACGCTTGCATATGCCGTGACACAGAACAACATCATCGCGGCTAAAACGAAAAACAGAATCTTTTTTTTCATCATGAAAACCTCCCATTCATTTTTTATGCCGATGCTGAATGAATTGTAAAGCGCGAATTTTTGATTTCATATGGCATATATTCGGATATTTATGGGATATCTTCGGATTTTGAAAGTTTAAAATAAAAAAGACCTGACGAATGTAATAACGGAGGCGAAACAGCCGCATCCGTTATTACTTCAAAAATCATTTAATTTTACAGGGACAGATATAATTTACGGTTCCTTCGGTTGCTTCAAACGATAAATTTTTCGGATATACTTCCGCGCTCCAACCATGTGAATAATCGGGTACATATCCGTTTGCTTCGATACCTTCAATTGTTAAATCATGCAAACGCGGAAAAACATCCAAATTTTTGCCGTTATAATCCCCCATCCACCCGATATAGTATTCCATCTCGGGCGAAAGTGCTTCCAGCACTTTAAGCGTGCCGTATTTAAAACACCGCTCCCACAATTCCGGTACGGGATTTTCGTTTCCGTGTGTTGCTTCTTTGCCTATAATCATTGGTTTATCGGGCAAGCCGCTATCCGTGACGCTTTTTTATAATCAATTCCGCAGCATATATTTGCTTCGATATAGTCAATAACCGCATTCATTCTTTGGAAAGTATTCAAGATATTCCCTCCCTTCTTCAAAGAAATCATATATCGGCAAAGAATAAAAATCTGTGCGTTAAAAGCGCGTTATATGCACAAATGCTAAAGCTTGACTTTTTTTCTTATTCGGAACAAATTAATAATATCGTCCGTTAAAGCGGTATCGTGCAGATGAAACCATAAATACTGTTTGTCCGTGCGGGGTTTTGTATTTACATGCTCACGCACGGTGTCGGAAAATTCATCTTTAATTTCATCGAATTTATCGAGGTCTTTTTTATCAAAAGGCATTATTACTTTTACATATCCGTCACGAATATACAGAGACGCTAATTCCTTCGCGTCTTGTTTAAATTTTAGCTGGTCGCGGTATTCATCGTCACGGCTTGATTCATGCCAATTTTCTTCCATTTCATAGTTAAGCCGTATGAAATTAACCAGCTTATCCCATGCTTCTCTCGCGTTTCCGAGCATTTTAATTGTTTCATTAAAACTGCTTTCTTTTATGGCAATAAGATAGCCAAGCCGTGACACAACACCTTCTTTTGGGATATTTTCGTTTATATAAACCTCTGCATGAAACCATCCCTCGGGGTACGGAACAACCCAGCCGTCGGCGTTTGCTTTTTCATATGTCATCATTAACGCTTTTTCAATCATTTCCTGAAACTCGCCGTTAAATAATGCGTAAGCAACCTTGGCTTCAGGCATGTCATAAAAATCGAAACCATCGGGAACGGGTGTTCCGGCTTTCATAAATTTGCCGACAATGTAATGCATGGGATTCTTCTTGGTATCTCCGTTGCTGTTATGCATTAGCGCACAAGGGTCGGTTATAACCGTTGCGTAATCGGTCATCGCATCTAATTGCGGCATAAATTCATGGCTTTTATCCCACATCTCGCCGTATTTTTCACCTTTGTTTTTCCCCTCCGCCATTACATTTTTTCCTATAAAACGGATTGCGGGAAGGTCGATGTATTTGATTAAAATGTTTTTGCAAACGGTGATTTGATTTGTAGTATTCATACTGTAATTACCTCCTGTAATTGTTATTTTAAATGATATTGGGGAGTAATCTGTGTATTCGCCCGATTTTTTCACATCCATAGGCGAAGCTCCATGAAAAGCTTTAAACGACCGCGTAAACGCTTCGGGGGATTCGTATCCATATTTTATTGCCAAGTCAAGAATTTTAATGCCGCCATTTATCAACTCCTTCGCGGATAACGCCATTCGTCTTCTTCTGACATATTCCGAAAGCGTAATATCCGTGATAAAAACAAAAATATTTTGAAACCGCGATAATGAGCAATATGCAAGCTTTGCCGCTTCGGCGTAATCAATTTTTTCACAGATATTTTTTTCGATGTATTCGATTGCGTTTATTAAGTTTTTAAAACCATTCATGCGAATCACTCCGTAAAAAATTATAATTTATATAATAAAAAAATCCTTGCACAAAAAATATGAATATGCAAGGATTTGATTTTATTATTTACAATCAAAAATGCAAAAGATATAATCAAGGGACAATGACATTTTCCGAGGGGCGAAAAAAAATGCAGTCAATAATTAAGCGTGATAACGTGGAAGTACCGTTCGACACGGGAAAAATAGCGTCGTGTATCGACAAAGCGTTTGAAGCGACGGGCGGATATGTAGGCGACGGAAAGCGTCTTTCGTTTGAACTTACGTTGGGTGTATTGAAGAAATTGGAAGAGCAGTATGCAGACGGACGTTTTACCGTTGAGAACGTTCAGGACTTGGTTGAAACGGTATTAATTGAGGGCGGGCATACAAAGGTCGCGAAGGCTTATATTTTGTATCGGCAGAAGCGGACGGCGATTCGCGAGGCGCGAAGCGAACTTATGGACGCGGTTGCGGAAATCGTTCGCGAGACGAATCGCGATAACGCGAATGTCGGCAACTCGCCGTCGGCGAAGGTTCTGCAAATTTCCGAAGCGGCTTCGAAAAGCTATTATTTAAAACGCGTGCTTCCGCCGGAAGAAAGT
>JAIRVD010000013.1 GCA_031254075.1 Clostridiales bacterium | reverse complement strand
GACTCAATTGTTTGCCCGTCGCGGGAATTTTCATATAAGCGAATATTCGTTATGTTTCGTGCGTTGCCTGTGACGACTTCGCCGGAGCCGTGTGAATAGAATGTGAAATGTCTTTCGATTTCGGTTCCTTCTGATTTTATTTCATAGTCGATTTCGGTGTACGGATAATATGTTGTCAAAAAGATAAGGCGTCCGCCGTTTTCGACCCAACCGAGCATTTCTTGCGCGATTTCGGGAGTTATTCGCGGGGATTGCGGTTGAATTATGATGTAAACGTCGTTTAAATCGGTTTCATGTGTGAGCGGTCTGCGATTTGCGCGTACGGGATAATCCATATAGCGCAGTGTGTCGTAGAGCAAGCTTACGCCGCGTTCTCTTTCGGAAGAAGAAGTGTATTGCGCGTCGCTGCCCGAATCGAAGATGAAGGCGATGATAATTGCCAATATAACGACAATTATGGAAAATATAACTGATTTACGCACCGAAAATCACCCTTTCCGCTGCGGAATTAAATCTTTGCAACGCATCGTCGCTCAAACTTTTATGTCCGAACCACGCAAGATGAAACGCGTCGGCGATTTGTGAAAACGGCATCGCGAGATGCGGTGCGGATTTTTTTATTTGGCGATAAATAATTGCGTTTGTTGCGGACGGTTGAATTACAATAATATCGCGTTCGTTGAGCGAAAGAATTGTCGCGATATATTTGTAACGAACGGAAACGCGGACATCGCCGGAATTTCTGCTGATTTCAAGAAGCTCGGCAACGGTGTGATTTCTTATTTCTTCGAAGATGTCGCTGAGTGTGTGACGCACCGCAACGCGTGAACGCAAATAAGCGCGAATTATAATATAACTCGCGACGATTACAAGCAGAATTGCGATTACCGTAAAAATTACGACAATCATGTCCGCACTGCCCTGCGATACGTTCGGCATGTCAAAATCAAGCCTGTCCGCAAGCCACCGCAAAATCCGCTCAAAAATTCGCCAAAGTTCTTCTCTCGGGTCTGCGCGCCGTCCCGTCAGATAATCATAGCGCGAGCCTTTTAAGACTTCGTTCATTGCATCGTTGAAATTCATTGTCGTGCCGCCAATTCATCAATTTTTATTTCGATATCAAGACCTTCGTTTTTAATTCGTTGGTTGAAATAAATTAACGCGTGTAATATTCCGTCAAGCGGAGCGGTTATAAGCGATGC
The DNA here is from genome assembly GCA_031254075.1 of Clostridiales bacterium. Taxonomy (GTDB): domain Bacteria; phylum Bacillota; class Clostridia; order Lachnospirales; family WQUN01; genus WQVC01. The sequence goes on along the minus strand of JAIRVD010000013.1, from coordinate 2,136 downwards.
AAGCATCGGCCCGACGAAACTTATAATCCATATAACAAGTAACGCCGAAATGTTCACCGCCATCGGCATAGTGTCGGCGAACAATCCCCATAGCACTATAAACATCGAAATAATTCCCCTTATCGACATCGAAAAGGCAAATATCACAAAAATAGCAATCATGCGAATTCCGAATGTTCGCCAAAAATCGGTTTTTAAAAGTTCCCATGAGCGTTTAATTGTTCCGAAAAAATATTGCCGTTCGAAAGCGGCAACGGCAACAGAAAGCGAAATCATATGCGAATAAGCCGCATACGCGATTCCGATAATTAACATCACAACGGCAAATATAATAAATCCGCCGTATTTAACAATTTCAACAGACGAAGCGACAAAACTTGGCACTACATTCATAAACGCAACAAATAATACAGCCGCAACAATAAAAAACGGAATTATAACAATTGCCTGCGCCAACAGCGCGGAAAACACGCGAAAAAAAACTTTAAAAATGCCCATTCCGAAAAGTTTTACTTTAAATCCGTAAAACGCTTGCCGCGAAAGTAAAATATGTCCCGAGCTTGAAAATGAAGTCCAAATCATTATAAGCGGAAGCATTGCCAAAACCGTAATTATAAGAATTGAATCGTAAAAGTCTCCGCCGGCGTAAGAAATCATGGCAAACACTACGGATACAAACGAAAGAATCATAAACGCGGCGAACAACGCCCCCATACCAATCAAATAAATAATCGCGGCAAACGCCATCTGCTTCCAAAAAGATTTTTTGTAAATATCAGCCACCTTGTCCAATAACTCGGCGGCGTTCATTGCGGAAAAGTCCCTTTGCATGTAACGGCTCCAATATGTGCTATAATAAAGCAAAATCAACGACAAACGGTTTCGTCGGCAGGCGAGACCGGTTTGTAATTATTTCGCCAAAAACATTTTCATAGTATAACATTTAGAAAGGAGCGAAGCCAATGTTTGCGCAATTTTCTTTTAAATTATACGAAAAAGCCGCCAACAGCGAATACCAATTATCCGCGGCAAACAGCGATGAAATTTCAAAAGCAACTAAATGGGTTGCGGAAAAAATCGAAATGGCAACATTGGTTACGCTTCACGTAATGGATGCCGAAAAAATAAGCTTCCAAACACTTCTTGAATATGACGAAAAAACACATGAAAGCTACGAATCGCTTTTAGACCGCGTAGGCAACATCGCGAATATTTACGTACTTGCGGGCGGCGAACCTCCTGATTTTACAGGAATAACCGAATATTTCGGACAACAGGTCTACAGCGTTTTTTGGCATATTAATCTCGAAACCGGAGAAATCTCACTGCCGAAGGGTCAGCCAAAAAAATTATTCAATGTTCATGAAATAGTTTCTTCGGCTTTTTGGGATTATAAAACCGCAGGTGAAGCCGATACTGTAGATTCGTTTTCCGAAATTTCAAATCGCGTTGCCGCGCTTCGACCGAAGGCGAAACATAGTTATGCGATTCTTTCATTCACGCTAATCGGAATTAACGCCGTTGTTTTGGCACTTATGTATTATTTCGGATACTACGAAGACGGCGCGGCGCATAATTCCATTCCTGTTCGCTTCGGAGCGTTGGTTGCCGAACGCGTAATCGTTCGGCACGAATGGTACAGATTATTTACCTCAATGTTTTTGCATTTCGGAATAATGCATTTCATCGCAAACGCTTTCGGTATTTTAATCTTCGGCACGCGCCTTGAGCGTTTTCTCGGACGCAGAATCTTCCTTGCGGTTTATATTTTTTCCGGGCTGGCAGGCTCGGTCGCCAGTCTTTTAAATTTGTATTTAAACGCGCCGCATACGATTTCTGCCGGCGCATCCGGTGCAGTATACGGAATCGTCGGCGCAATCTTCGCTTACACCCGCGTAACAAAACGCTCAATCGAATTCATCAACTGGTATCTTATGCTAATCTACATCGGTTTGGGGATGGCAATGGGTCTTGCCACCCCCGGCATTGATAACGTCGCCCACTTGGGCGGTTTAATCTGCGGAATTTTAATCGGCGGAACTTACGCGCGGGTGAAAAAAATTCAGTGAACCGCTCCCGCGCGTTTTTCGATTACATCCCACGGAATATTGCTGATAAAACGATTTATATAGGAAG
>JAIRVD010000006.1 GCA_031254075.1 Clostridiales bacterium | reverse complement strand
GACTGAAATTGACATCATCGTCGGATTTTAAGAAGTAGTCTGCATTTTTTATTTCGATGGCATTGATAATTTCGTCGTGCGTTTCATACGGTTGTATCCGAAATTTTACGTCTATTCGTTTTTCTGCTCCCCAGCAGTCGGAATCTTCAAAGAACGGTGTTTTGCAAATTGAAACGGCGTATATTACAGCAAAAACGATAATGTGCTCGATGACCCAAATACCCACCAACGGAAGACCGCTTGCATTGGAAGAATTGTCTCGGAACGACCATACGCCGTGCGGAACGATATCGTGAACTAAGTAATTAAGCACGGAAGCGGGACTCAGCAACAAACTGACAAACCAACTGAAATCAACGCCGAATAAATACAAAGTTACAAAAGCGGCAAAATGAAAAACAATAAAAATTGCAAAATAGCATATAACCGTAAACATCCAAACAATATTATTGCGCATTTTTCCCATTTTAATTGCAAACGAAATGATTATTCCCGCCAAAAAACCGAAACCGAATGTAATAAGTATGTTCAAATAAATAAGTGGTATGAACCTCATAGTCAAACTGTAAACAACGGATAAAATCGCGACTGCAACCGCGCCAAGCAAAAAGAATAAAATGTAAATCGGATTAACCCTTCCCGATGCCTTATAAAACTGTCCCATTTTTTAAGCCCTCCTAGTTTATATTTATTCCGTAAACCCTTTGTCCGCGGGTGCCTACGACCAGAATATTATCATAAACTGCGGCGGATGCTTCGATATTTGCGCCGAGGTTGATTTGGTGAAGAATTTCGCCGGTTGTGCCGCGAAGGAGAAACATGTTTCCGGCGGAATCACTGACGATTAGGTAGGAAGTGCCGTCGGCGGTGTAAACGGCGACGGGCGAACTCCAGCCCCAGTTGGCAAAAATATTTTCCCAAACGATTTCGCCTGAAGCGCGGTCGATGGCGACAAGCGCGCCGCTGCCGCCTCTGCCGAGAACCATTGCAACCCAATAGATTATGAGATTTGAGATATCGTGGTCGCCGAGAACGGGCGAAGATGTTACGCCGCCGTTGGTTTCGTTGTAAGCGCAGCGATAAGAATGTTCCCAAAGAACGGTTCCGTTAGACGCGTCGATTCTGCGAATGTATGACGAACCGCCCGCGCCCTGAATATCGACTTGTGTTGCGGTATAAAGATACGCGTTTTGCGCTTCATCACACCATTCGAACGCCATTGTGCTGTCAGAATCGTCGCCCGCGTGATAGACCCAAACGGGTTCGAAGGTTGTGAGGTCGAGGCATTGAGCGGTACCGCTGTTGTCATTGAAGAATAAGTAATTGCCGAACGCGGACGGCGAATTTTCTATGCCGAGGCGTCTGCCGGTGTTGTAACGATAACGCGAAATCACCGGCGCAATTGAAATTTCCGCCGCTTCGATATCGAATTCTGTGTTAAGTAAAAAATTATAAACCGTACCGTTTTCGCCGCAAAGAATCATTCGGTCGTTTGCGGTATCGAAAAGCGGATTGCTGTCGAATGCGCCCCAACCGTTGCGCGGCGCGGTTGCTTCCCTTCCGTTAAGGAAAAACAGTTCCGAGCCGTCAATCAGCGAATAAATATAATATCCGAAACGTCCGCCGACACTATCGCCCTGCCCTACATATAACAAAGGATAACCTCTCGGGTCAACCGTAACCGCACCTTTAATCGGCGCACCCAAACGAATCGGCGAACGCGTATGTTCGCCCGTGTATAAATTGAAGAAATAAATATTTCCGTCAAGCGCGCCTTGAATTACTTCAACAAGCTCTTCGTTATCGCGATGCGGCGCGTTAATATTCATGATTTGTTGAATTTCATAATCCCATTTTACAATTGAAGGTTGTCCCGTCCAGCCGACGCCCGTCCAAACGCCGTATGCACCCGTCATTCCGCCGACGCCGAAACGATATCGTTCCGTCAAAGTTTCTTCGACGATTTCAACTGTTCCCCACGCGGCGGAATTACGAAAATTATTTCCGCGAAACGTAGTTACGCCGCTTGCGTATTCGTCGGGCATTCCGAAATGAATCGGCGTTAACTCGCCGTCGATTATCGAATCAAATCTAAATCTGCTCATGTTTTCGGGGTTTGACGCCTCCGTTGCATACGGACTGAAAATTTCCCACGGCGAAGGAGTCGGCTCGGGCGTCGGTTCGGGAGTAGGGTCCGGTGTCGGCTCGGGTGACGCCGCGGGAGTTTCCTCCGGTATTTCCGCCAAAACGGTTTCAACTTCATTGCGTTCGATTTTAAAATTAAAAAGCCCGCTGTGGTATAACGCAAAACCCAACGCGCTGAAAATTATTATACATAAAATTGTAATTAAAGTGCTTTTGAAAAAAATCGACGCGCGTCGCATTTATTCAGAAAGAAATTCTGTGATAAACGGAACGGGGTCAACTTGTCGGTCGTCGCGCAGAACCTCGTAGTGCAGATGATTGCTTATTGCGCGACCGGTGCGCCCGACAAGCGCGATGACTTCGCCGCGCTCTACGCGCTGTCCTTCGACTACAAGATTGCGCGAATTATGCGAATAACGCGTTGAAATTCCGTTGCCGTGGTCAAGATAAATAACAAGCCCGTAGCCGCTGCGATTGCCTACATAAGTTACAACACCGCCGCCCGATGCATGAACATTCGTGCCTGCGGGCGCGGGAATATCCACTGCGGAATGAAACGCTCTGGTTCTGTTAATCGGGTCGGTGCGATAGCCGAACCACGAAGTAATTTGCCCGCCGATAATCGGCATAAGCGTAGGATAATTACGCAAAGATTCA
>JAIRVD010000044.1 GCA_031254075.1 Clostridiales bacterium | reverse complement strand
TCTGTCAAGCATTATTTTGAAATAATGATATTTATTCGAACGTAACATCTTGAGCTCTGTATGGTTAATGTTGATATCGGTACGACATTAACACCGTCGGGTCCGTCGGACGCTTATTTATTCTCGGTTGAAAATGAATGTGTTTTTTGACACAGCAAAATGGCTGTGATATCGTTTCAAAAAATTCGTCCGGAGGGAAACGCGATGAAAAATTTAAAAATGTTTGTGATGGGTTTAGTTTTCGGAGGAGTGCTTTTCGGAACGGCAGCGATGGCGAATCCCGTTACGCGCGAGATAATTTTCGGTGTCGGCGTAACATACAACGGCACGACGGTCGAATTCGACGCGGGCATGGAGCCGTTTATTATGGAAGGAAGAACGTTTCTTCCCGTAAGAACAATTGCGGAAATGGTCGGGCTTGATGTTAATTTCGTTGACGGGGTTGTTCATCTTTCGGCGGAAGGATTTACACCGACGGCGGCACGTCCCGAACGAACGGTTATAAACATATGGTCATTTGCCGATGAAGTTCCTAACATGGCTGCGCGGTACATGGAACTTAATCCGGAATTTGCGGAAAGATATGAAATAAACACAACGATTATCGCAACCGACGGCGGCGGATATGAAGCGGCTTTGGACAGAGCCTTGACGTCGGGCGGAAGCGGCGCGCCGGATATTTATACGGCGGAATCGTATTTCGTTTCGAGATACGCGCAGGGCGATATGGCAAATTACGCAATGACATATTCCGACCTCGGAATTGAAAATTTATCGCAGCGAATCGCCGATGCTCGAATTTCGCCGTACATCGTTGAAATGGGTTCGCGCGGAGACGATGTTGTGGGGCTTGCGTTTCAGGGTACGGGCGGAGCGGTGATTTACCGCAGAAGCATCGCACTCGAAGTTTGGGGCAATGACGACCCCGATTTCGTTGCGGCGCAAATAGGTCCCGGTTGGGACAGATTTTTCGCCGCTGCGGAAGAACTTGATGCTGCGGGTTACAACATTACTTCCGGCTTGGGCGACGTTTGGAATGCCGTCAGAACCAACGGCGGACCGTGGATAACTGACGGCAATTTAAGCATTCATCCGAATAATTTGGAAATGTTTGATTACGCTCGAACGCTTTACCAAAACGGTTGGACAAATGACACAGACATGTGGTCTGACTCGTGGTTTTCCGATATGTCCGACTATACCTACGCATGGTCGCGTTCGCAAAGACGCGAAAGCGATTCTTCATGGCGTCCCGTTTTCTGTTTCTTGGGTCCGGCTTGGCTGATTAACTATGTAATGGATTTTAATTCCGGCGACACCTACGGCGATTGGGCGATTGCCGTCCCTCCCGTCGGCTTCATGTGGGGCGGAACTTGGGTTATTCCAAACGCAAATATGAATCCGGACGTGCGCGACGGCGTCCGCGAATTAATCGAATGGATTACGCTTGACACTTCCGACACGGGACTTCAATACCATTGGGCAAACGGAACACTGTTCGGCGAGGGCGGCACGAAAGACACCGTTGCTTCCGCCGCCGTAATGGAACGCGCCGACGGCTCGCTGGACTTCCTCGTCGGACAAAATATGTTCGATGTTTTCATTCCCGCAGGCGAAATCGCTGTCAATACAAGATTTTCTTCAAACAGCGATTGGGAAATAGATTATGAATTCCTTTGGGCTGTATCCGAATACGCCAACGGCAACTTAACACTTGAACAAGCACTATCCCGCTTCAAAGAAGAAGCTTCGGCATACTTTGGCAATGACATGCCCCGATAAACAGTGACTTCTTCATAAAACCTTGCTATACTCATCTCTAATATTTTTTTCGAAAGGAATGTAAACCATGTACGAGAAAGTATCTACGGGATTAAATTTTGCTGAGCGCGAGAATGAAGTTTTAAAGCTGTGGCGCGAGAATGAAATTTTTGAAAAGAGCATGGAGCTGCGAAAGGACGCGGAGACGTTTACGTTTTACGAAGGACCGCCTACGGCAAACGGGCATCCGCATATCGGGCATGTTATTACGCGAACGGTTAAGGATTTGATTCCGAGATATAAAACGATGAAGGGTTTTCATGTTCTGCGGAAGGCGGGATGGGACACGCACGGTTTGCCTGTTGAGCTTGAGGTTGAAAAACAACTCGGAATCAGCGGAAAGCCGCAAATTGAAACATACGGTGTTGAGCCGTTTATACAAAAATGCAAGGAAAGCGTATGGAAATACGAGGGTTTGTGGCGCGAAATGAGCGAGCGCGTAGGCTTTTGGGCAGACATGGACGACCCATATGTAACTTATCATAATAAATACATGGAATCCGTATGGTGGGCGTTATCAAAAATTTTCGAGCAAGGGCTGATTTATAAAAGTTACCGCGTTGTGCCTTACTGTCCGCGTTGCGGAACGCCGCTTTCCAGCCACGAAGTTGCACAGGGTTATAAAGATGTAAAAGAAGATTCCATTTATGTGTGTTTTAAAGTTGCGGGCAAAGAAAACGAGTTCCTTTTGGCGTGGACAACTACCCCTTGGACATTGCCGTCAAATGTAGGGCTTTGCGTAAACGCAAAAGAAGAATACGCAAAAGTTTCGCATGACGGACGTGTGTATATTCTTGCGAAAGCGTTGGTTGCGTCTTTGTTTGAAGAAAACTCATATGAAATTTCAGAAACCGTTACGGGAAAACAACTCGAAGGAATGAAATACGAGCCGTTATTTGATTTCGCAAAAAATTTGCCCGAAGCGGAAAATCCTAACTACTGCATGGTTGTTTGCGACGCGTATGTAACGCTTACCGACGGTACGGGAATTGTTCATATCGCGCCGGCATTCGGCGAGGATGATGCGCGTATTTGTAAAAGCTACGGAATGCCGCTCTTGCAATTCGTAGACGCGCAGGGCTGTTTCACCAAAGAAGCATATCTTTGGACGGGTAAATTTGTAAAAGAAGCTGACCCGTTAATTGTTAAAGAATTAAAAACACGCGGGCAGATGTTTAAGAAATTATCTTACACGCACAACTACCCGTTTTGTTGGCGTTGCGATACCCCCCTACTCTATTATGCGCGTGACGCGTGGTTTATTAAAATCAGCAGCATCCGCGATAAATTACTTGCAAGCAACAGCGAAGTAAACTGGCTTCCGACCCATATGAAAGAAGGACGTTTCGGCGATTGGCTGAGAAACGCCGTTGACTGGAGCCTCAGCCGCGAACGTTATTGGGGAACACCTCTGCCGATTTGGCTTTGTGACGACGAAAACTGCAAACACTTGCACTGCGTGGGAAGTGTCGCGGAATTGAAAAAAATGAGTCCGAACATTCCTGATAATTTTGAAGATTTACACAAACCGGGTATTGATGAAATTAAACTCACCTGCCCCAAGTGCCGAAAACTTATGACACGCACCCCCGAAGTAATTGACTGTTGGTTTGACGCGGGTTCGATGCCTTTCGCGCAATGGCATTATCCGTTTGAAAACGAGGATGTTTTTGCAAAACTGTTCCCCGCAGACTTTATTTCCGAAGCCGTAGACCAAACACGCGGATGGTTTTATACACTGATTGCCATTTCAACCATGCTTTTTGAAAAATCGCCGTACAAAAATGTTATCGTTTTGGGACACGGACAGGATGAACACGGCGCAAAAATGAGTAAATCCAAAGGTAATTATGTAGACCCGATGATAGCGCTCACAAAACACGGAGCGGACGCGATTCGGTGGTTTTTGATTTCATCTTCCGCGCCGTGGCTTAATTTCCGTTATTCCGACGACTCTGTTACCGAGGGTGCGCGCCGTTTTATGGGGACTCTTTGGAATACCTATGCGTTCTACGTACTGTATGCCGAAATTGATAAATTTAATCCATTTAAATATGAAGCGAAAGAATTATCCACAATGGATAAATGGTTGCTTTCGCGCTTGAACACGTTAATCAAAAAAGTGGACGCCGCGCTGGAACGCTACGAACTTACCGAACCCGCACGTGCATTAGACCAATTCGTTGACGAACTGAGCAACTGGTATCTGCGCCGCAGCCGCGAACGTTATTGGGTTTCCGAAATGACGGACGATAAAATTTCCGCGTATAAAACACTTCATCACGCGCTTGTTACCGTGGCAAAACTTGCCGCGCCGTTTGTTCCGTTTATCACCGAGCAAATTTATCAAAACATCGTCATACGTTTGGATGAAACCGCGCCGAAGAGTATTCACCTTACCGATTTTCCGGTGTTTGACGAAACCGCCGTTGACACAACGCTTGAATCTCAAATGTCCGTAATCATGGACATCGTGCAGCAGGGACGCTCCGCGCGAAATATCGCAAACACGAAAATTCGTCAGCCGCTTCCGGAGATGCTTGTTGCTCTTTCGCAAAAAATTTCGCTTGATGATTCGCTTCTTAATGTTATAAAAGACGAACTCAATGTTAAGGCAATCCGCTTCATCGACAATGCCGCAGAATACACTTCCTGCAAATTTAAACCACAGCTTCGCACGCTCGGTCCGAAGTACGGAAAACTCGTTCCGAAAATCACCGAGGCACTCAACGCCGCGCCGAACGATGTTATGGACGCGTTAAAGGCGGGGATGTTCAAAACCGAAATCGACGGCACACCGATTGAACTCACCATGGACGACGTTCTTGTCGAAACCATGCAAAAGGAAGGCTTCTCCGCCGCGTCGGAAAAAGGCGTAACCGTCGTTCTCGATATCAAACTCACCCCCGAGCTAATCGAAGAAGGCAATATGCGCGAACTAATCAGTAAATTCCAAAACATGCGCCGCGAAGCAGACTTCAACGTAACCGACCATATCCACGCCGGCTATTCGGAAAATTCCGCCCTCGCCACGGTAATCGAACGAAACACAAACGCAATTTCCTCGGAAATATTAGCCCAAAGCCTTTCCCCCACCACACCGCCCAAAGACGCATTCGTAAAAGAATGGAACGTTAACGGAGAGAAGATTGAGTTGTGGGTTAAGAGGTGATTTTGCAGAACGGGAAGCTTTTAATTTTTGATTTTGCTTTTTACGTGATGAGTTAGCCGTGTAATTCTGTTTGGTTCGTATGCGAGGATGATTGCAATGGAAGAATTAAATTTAATGAATGAAGAAGCATGGAATGCGTACCAAGAAGATTATTTTAAGTTTCATCTTATGGAACGCCCTGATTATTTTGAATTTTTTACAAATGGCGGCGTGGATTTAGATAAATATCTTCCCTCCATGCTCGGTGACGTAAAAGAGTTAAAACTACTTGACACTTGCTGCGCATGTGATGCTGTTCAGGCTTTTTCATGGTATAATTTAGGAGCTGTTGTAACCGCGTGCGACATAACAGAAAAGGCTGTTGAAATCGCTTCAAAAAACGCCGCAAAAATGAATCTTGCCGTTGAGTTCGTTGCTTGATAGCTTCAACGGGACACCATTAGCTCGTAGGCAAGCAGGAAATTGGTCTGTGGATTTGCCGGTCGCTGAACATTTCTGGCGGGTATCCGATGTAATTAATGCCGTATGTAATGCAGGATTAAAGATAATCCAAGTTCACGAATCATACGATTTGATTCCTGCTTATGAGCAAAAAGATATAGAAAGAGTACCTGAAATGAGAAAATTGCCCAGTGAGTTTACAATTCTTGCTGTGAAGTGATAATGCTCAATAAAAATGACCTTCTTTGATTATCGAGCAAATCATTTTTATTATCATGACGGTTCGCAGATTCGTTGGTACGGCTTACCGTACACTACACCCTATTACGACCAATAAAAGCCGATAATACGCTGTTTATTTTAAATTTCAACTTCCAATTATGGCTATTTGGCGAAGTTGGATAGAGTCTTTTTAGCTAAAATATGGAGAGATTATACGTTAGTGATAATTTGGACTAATTTGCATTTACGATAATACAATATATTTTTAAGAGGGGTAAATAAATGGGAACATCATTCTCTACAATTCAAGTTAAAAATAGTACACCGATAATTCCGGAA
>JAIRVD010000273.1 GCA_031254075.1 Clostridiales bacterium | reverse complement strand
TGTACAATGTCCGCATTCGTGAAGTGTCCGAGCATGTCAAGGCTTGTCGCAAGCGATTCCTTAAATGTAACTTCGTTATCGGGCGCAAGCAACGCAAACGCGATTTTATTTGCAATATTAATAAGTTCGCTACGATGTTCAAGTGTTTCCATTGATTCCGCTGCGTTGCTCTCCATTTCGGTGCGAATGATTACGCTCGCGCATAAATGCGCTGCCGATTGCAAAAGGTCCAAGCAATCTTCGTCGAATGTGCGATAACGCGTGTGGTCTTCCAGTGTAACAACACCCCAAAAAACCGCCTTAATAAATATTGGAACGAAATAGATACCCTTAACCCCAAAAAAATCAAGAAAATCAAATTCATCTTTCGGAAGCGCAGAAGCATCGGAATTAATGCCTTCGCCCTTCCACAGTTTTCCCAACCATCGCAAAACCGGCGGGTTTTCCGGAAGCTCGCGCGCTGATTCTTCGATTGGCTTCGTTCCTCCATGCCATAAATAAATTTGTCCCAAACGTGACATGCTTTTACCCAAGCGCTTATAAACCGCGATTCGGTCTACACCGGCGGCTTCGGTAATCAGCTTTAGACCTCTGTTCATCGTATTTTCAAACGTTTCGTCATTATTGGAAAGCAAAATTACAGACATTCGATTCAATGCCGAAAGCATTTTTTCGCGGCGCTCAAGCGTAGCCTGTGTTTTTTTAGAGCTACTCAATGCCCTTTCAAGCGCACTCGTTCGTTCTTCGATAATTGCTTCCATTTGAACCAGCGATAAATAGTTCGCTTCCTTAATCTTATCCGCCATCGTTACACGAGCCACCGCGCTTGCCATCATCAGGCTGACCAATCGCAGAAACTCTATTTCATTTTCATTATAATCGCGTTCGTCAACACAAGTCGCCGCGCTTAAAAATCCCCATAAATGTTCATGAAAAAATATCGGAACCGTCACCAACGACTTTGTTCCGAAATCCGAAAAAAATTCTTGCTCGACAATTCCCATCTCGGAAATAGGTCCCGCAATGCATCCGCCGTGCAAAAACATATTTTCCCACGCAGGCAGGTCGGAATAAGGAATCGCAATTCCTTCAACTAACTGCTTATCAAACTGCTTTGTAATTTCGTTTGCGAAAATATAATCAATAACAAAATGAATCTCGTCGTCAATCATCTCGTTACGACAAAGCGTAACCCTGTCAACACCAACAGTATGCCCTACAATTTCCGACGCCTTTAAAACATACTCGCCAAGCTCCGCATTGCTGCTGACATTCAACAATAACTCGGCAACTTCGTATATCCCTTGCTGAATTGTGTGAGGCTGCTTATGACTTTCATCACTTTTTATCATGGCGGAATTCTCCCGAAAAATGAAGTTATTTGAATGATAACGAATTTATGGAAAAAAGTCTATGACAACCTCTCCGAAAGCCGTCGCTTCGTCCGAATTTCAAACATGCGTTGAAGCGCTCGTGACGTTTGAAATTCGTATCAGCGAGTTTTCGGAGGGGTTGTCATATGTCTGTGAAAAGATGTTGACAAAATATTACGAAAGTATTAATATATCGCTTGGAAGATGTTAATAAACTTTGAGGGGATATTAAAAATGAAATTCAAATTATTAACGGCGGCTATTGCAATGGCGTTTTTGTTTGCGCCGACGGCGGTAAGCGCGAATGGTAATTCTGAGGTAAGAATGCTTGCAGATGCGCAGACGGAAGAAACAGAACCCGTATTTTACATGACAACATCGCGGTTGAATCTTCGCCCGACGCCAAGCACCAGCGAAGACCGTCTTGCGTTGGTTCCGCAAGGAACTCGCGTAGAAATTTTAGATTTTCGTGACGGCGAGTGGTATCAAGTAAATTACAACGGAACAATAGGCTACATGAGTGCGGAATATTTGAGTGATATATCGACTGCGCCGTCGGTTGCGGTAGGCGAGGTTGAGCTTCTTGAGTGGAGGCAAGCTCGAAACGTGGTAACGCCCGGAATAATTTTTACCGTTGTAGATGTAAGAACGGGGCTTTCGTATCAAATTGCGTCCTTTTCAAACGGAAACCACGCGGACGTTGAAACAATTACGCCTGAGGACACCGCAACAATGCTCGAAACCTACGGCGGAACATGGAAATGGGACCCGCGCCCGGTTCTTGTACTTATTGACGGCAGAACAATCGCCGCGTCAATTAATGGAATGCCGCACGGGGGTTCGACGCGTAGCGGAAACAACATGAATGGACAAGTGTGCTTGCATTTCCTCGGTTCAACGACGCATAGAGTTGCCGAAAGTCATGTCCGTGACCATCAGAACGCGGTTCAAGAGGCCTATAACACAGCCCGTAGTTGGCGAACGGTTCCCGCTGATGAACTTTTTATATAGACTCGGAAAAAATCTTTATGTAAACTTAACAAACGCGTGTTGTTGCGATTGTATATTTTGCATTCGCAAATTCGCCGAAGGCATTAACGAAAACGAAAGCTTGTGGCTCAGGCGCGAACCCACAGTAAGTGAAGTAAAAGACGCGTTCGAAAAACGCCGCGACCTTAACGATATATGTGAAATCGTTTTCTGCGGCTTTGGCGAACCACTGGAACGCGCCGACGACGTCGTAGAACTCATTGATTATTTCTATTACAAAAAGGTCACACTCCCGCTTCGTCCGAAAATTCGCATCGACACAAACGGTCTAGTAAAATTAATTAATCCGTCCTTCGACATCGCAAGGCTCTCCAAGGTTGACATTATTTCCGTAAGCTTAAACGCCGATGATGAAGGAGAGTACATGCGTCTTACGCAGCCACGCTTCGAAAATGCCTACAAAGAAATGTTAAATTTTGTTAAGGAAGCAAAAAAATTTGCCGATATAATTCTAACGGTAGTAGAAATCCTCCACCCCTATCGCATCGACAACTGCCGCAAAATCGCCGAAGACCTCGGTGTGGCATTCAGGGTGCGTCAGTAGTTTTGACCTCCTCCTCGGCTCGGATTAATTCCGAGCCTTTTTAATTCATATAAATCGCGTAAAAATCATTCCGCCGCAGAATAAAATCACGATTAAAAAGGCAAACACGTCAGCTCGTGTGAATTTCATTTCTTTCATTTTAGTGCGATTAATGTCGCCGCGATAACAGCGAGCCTCCATTGCGGTTGCGAGTTCGTCGGCGCGTTTGAATGCGGAGACGAATAGTGGTACAAGGATTGGGATAAGAGATTTTGCGCGTTTAATCAATCCGCCTGTTTCGAAATTTGCGCCTCGGGCTTTTTGTGCTTTCATAATTTTTTCCAATTCGTCGGCAAGGGTGGGGATGAAGCGCAGTGCAATCGTCATCATCATTGCGATATCGTGCGAAGGAATTTTGATAAATTTCAAAGGTTTAAGCAGGGATTCGATGCCATCGGTTAATTGAATCGGCGATGTTGTAAGCGTAAGAATCGACGAACCCAAAATCAGAAGAACAAGTCGGCAAATCATTTGCGCGGCAAGAATTATTCCTTCCATTGAAATTTTCAAAAATCCGAGTGTAAAAATACTGTCACCGGGCGTAAGAAAAAGGTTAATGAACGCCGCAACAATAAGAATAAAAAGTATGGCGCGAAGCCCCCGAAAAATTAAAAACGGCGGAATCTTAGAAATTTTCACAAGCGCGGCGATGAAAAGCGCGGCGAGCGCGTAGCCTAAAAAATTATTTGCAAACAGCAAAATCGTAATATAGATAATTGTCGCGACAAGCTTAACGCGCGGGTCAAGTCTGTGAATCACAGAGCCGGTTGGGTAGAATTGCCCGATAATGATGCGCGTCATTTTTTTTCACCATTCGGCGAAAATGCAGCCGATAAAACTTTTGCCGCGTCGTCCACGGTAAAAATGCGAGTCGGGATGCCGGGATTTACGGCATTTAAGCGAGTCATCAGCCGAGAAATCTGTGGAGTATCAAGCCCTATGTTTTTCAAAAATTCGCCCTGAATAAATACATCTTCGGGCGTTCCGTCGCAAACAATATGTCCTTTGTTCATCACAAGAACACGCTGTGCAAGCCGCGCAGCGTCCTCCATACTGTGCGAAACGAGAATTACCGTGATGCAGAGTGTTTCGTGCATTTTTTTAATTTGCGTGAAAATTTCTTCTTTGCCGCGCGGGTCAAGCCCTGCGGCGGGTTCGTCCAAAACAAGAACATCGGGGCGCATCGCAAGAATGCCCGCGATAGCGGCGCGACGTTTTTGTCCGCCGGAAAGCTCGAACGGTGATTTCTCGAAAATTTCTTTTCCAAGCCCGACTGTCTCCAGCGCGGCGGTTACGTTTGCGTCGATTTCTTCCTTCGAAAGCCCCATCAGCGTTGGTCCGAACGCAACATCCTTATACACCGAAACTTCAAAAAGCTGATGCTCGGGATATTGAAAAACAAGCCCGACGCGCTTCGCTTTAACAAAAACCTCACCGGACGAAGGTTTAAGCAGCGCGTTGAAATGCTGAATCAACGTGCTTTTGCCCGAACCCGTATGCCCGATTATCGCAACAATTTCACCCTTGAAAATTTTCAAATTAACATCTGAAAGCGCGATTTTTTCGAAAACGGAGTTTGCGCTATAAATGTGTGAGACATTTTTCAATTCGATTATTGCTTCGGGTAACATCAAAGAATCGTTATCGCGTGATTGACCCGTAATCCTCTCAAGCTCCTGTGTGCATGGGTGATTGCGGGTCAAGCCCGCCATTACGATGTCTGTGTTTTCTAAAAACTCATCAATCGTTAAAATATTTTTTTTCAATAAAACGCCGCGCGAAAAGAGTTCATGCGCAAGCGCAGTTACTTGCGGAACACCAAGCCCTAAGTCAGCCATCTGTTTAACACATGAAAAAATACCTCGCGGTGCGTCGTCCATTACGATTTTTCCGGAATCCATTACGATTACGCGATTCGCACGAACGGCTTCTTCCATGAAGTGTGTGATTAAAATAACGGTTATTCCATTTTCTTTGTTCAGTCGAGTAATTGTTTCCATAATTTCGCGACGCCCGGACGGGTCGAGCATGGCGGAAGGTTCGTCCAAAACAACGCAACCCGGGCGCATAGCAAGAACGCCCGCAATCGCAACGCGTTGTTTCTGCCCGCCCGAAAGGTGATGCGGCGCTGAGAGTGCGTATTCACTCATGCCGACAGACGCAAGCGTTTCGTCCACACGCTCACGAATTTCGCGCGGGCAAACACCCAAGTTTTCCGGCCCGAACGCTACATCTTCTTCAACAATTGTGGCAATAATTTGATTATCGGGGTTTTGAAAAACCATTCCGACGGACTGCCGAATTTCCCATGTATTTGCAGGTTCCCTTGTATCAAGCCCGTTTATCCACAGCGTTCCTTC
>JAIRVD010000217.1 GCA_031254075.1 Clostridiales bacterium | reverse complement strand
CCGCCCCACCAATAACGGCGTCGAAAAGAAAATAAAAGAATCCCTGCGAGCGTTAAGACCCGGCAGGGATTATAGTTAATTAGCGTGTAATCAACGTGAGGAACGTCTAAACGCCGCATAATCACAGCCGCCATAACCTCGTTTAGGGGTTGTTGCCAAAAGGGGTCGCTTCCGCCTTTTATCAAACAGCGTTTCCCGTTTATGATTTGCCGTTTTAAGTCGCCCCTGTTCGGGCGGCTTTCTTTTATTACAATCCCAACGGGAATATGCTTAGGGTTGAAAGCCGCATCCACTTTTGAAATTACCCCCGTTTCTTCGTCAATTTCAATTTGCACCACAGGGGTTTTTCCTGTGCATAAAGGTATATTGCATTGCTGACTCTCCTTTCCGCAAATTGTATATTCTTTTGAATTTCCGCGCAAATGAGGGCGCGGAGAGTCCGCCATATGGACATCTGCACATAAATATGAGATATTACAATGTATTGAAATTGCATTTCATATTCGGAGAAGCGGAGACCTGTGATTAACTTTCGTCCTCAGCGAGGGTGAAGGCTACACTGTTTACATGATTAAATGAATTACAAAATAAAAAATATATTTCAACTTCGGAGGAACGTATGAATCATAAAAAATATCGCACACAAAAGGTTTTGGAATTTCCGCAACGCACATGGCCGAATAAAAAAATTACTAAGGCACCGTTGTGGTGCAGTGTGGATTTACGTGACGGAAACCAGTCGCTTGTTACGCCGTTGACATTGGAGCAGAAATTGGAGTTTTTCAAATTCCTCGTAAAGGTTGGTTTTAAGGAAATCGAAGTTGGTTTTCCGTTTGCGTCGGAGAGCGAGTTTGAATTTGTCCGCACGCTGATTGAGAAGAAATTAATTCCGGACGATGTGACGATTCAGGTGCTTACGCAGTCGCGTGAGGCGGTAATTCGCAGAACTTTCGAGGCGTTGAAGGGCGTAAAGAAGGCGACGGTGCATTTGTATAACGCGACATCACCGTTGTTTAGGGAAACGGTTTTTGGCAATTCGCGCGAGGAAACGATTGCGCTTGCGGTTTTCGGCGCGGAGATGTTCGCGAAGCTGGCGGACGAAGCGACCGACGGCGAGGATTTTTCGTTTGAGTATTCACCCGAATGTTTTTCGCAGACAGAGCCTGATTTTGCGATTAAGGTTTGCAACGCGGTGATTTCGTGTTGGGAGGGACGGAAAACGATTATTAATCTGCCGTTTACGGTGGAATCGCTTACGCCGAATGTTCATGCGGATATGATTGAATATGTTTGCGGAAATCTGAAAAATCGCGACATGATAACGGTAAGTTTGCACGCGCATAATGATAGAGGAACTGCCGTTGCCGCAACAGAACTGAGCCTGCTTGCGGGTGCGGACAGGGTTGAGGGGACACTTTTCGGCAATGGCGAACGCACAGGAAACGCGGATATCATTACGCTTGCGATGAATTTGTATTCGCAGGGCATCGACCCCGGGCTTGATTTTTCCGATATCAACATGGCTGTTTCGATTTATGAAACGGCGACTTGTTTGCCTGTTCACCCGAGGCATCCGTATGCGGGAGAACTTGTTTTTACCGCGTTTTCCGGCTCGCACCAGGACGCGATTCGCAAAGGTATGGCTACCGCGCAAAACAATGTTTGGGAAATTCCGTATCTGCCGATTGACCCTGCGGACGTCGGGCGCGGTTATGAGCCGATTATTCGCGTAAACAGCCAATCCGGAAGCAGCAGTGCGGCGTTTATTTTGGAAAAGCAATTTGGAATTTTCCTGCCTAAGCCAATGCAGCGAAATTTCGGTCCCGTGGTTACGGCGTTTTCGGACACCCATGCCGCAGAAATTTCCGCCGAGGAAATCAACGCGCTGTTTAGAAAAACATATTTAAATATCGAAGCACCGTATAATTTTATTTCCGTAGACGAACATCACGTAAGAGATAATGAATGCTTGCTGACTTGCACAATCGAACGCGACGGCAAGCAAATAAAAATCACCGGTCAGGGCGAAGGCGTAATAGATGCGTTTTGTCATGCATTAAAAGCATACGGATTGTCTTTCGAAATTACCGAATATAACCAACACACACTTGACGCAGGCGAAGGAGCGCGCGCACCCGCAATCACATACGTCGGAATTTCCGTAAACGATAAAACCTACTTCGGCGCGGGAACAAGCCGCAGCACAACAAGGTCAGCATTGAAAGCCGTCGTCAGCGCGGTAAACAGAATTGAGTAGCGCGAATATCGCCGTTTTCGCATCGCATGGCGGTTCGGATTTGCAGGCGATTATCGACGGCTGCAAATCCGGCGCGATTAATGCGCGTGTTTCCGTTGTTATTTCCAATAACAGCGATTCTTTTGCGTTAACCCGCGCAAAAAATGAAAATATCCCCGCTTTTCATATAAGTAAAAAAACCGCGCCCGATTCGCTCGATGAAAAAATTTTGGAAATTTTACAATTACACAAAACCGATATAATTTTTCTTGCGGGATATTTAAAAAAAATCCCGCTTGTTGTTTTGCAAATTTTCGAAAACAGAATATTTAATATTCATCCGTCGCTTCTTCCAAAGTTCGGCGGGAAAGGTATGTTCGGAATCAATGTTCATAAAGCCGTTCTCGATGCGGGCGAAACCGAAACAGGAATCACAATTCACCGCGTTACTGCCGATTACGACCAAGGTGAAATCCTTGCGCAAAAAATTGTTCCAGTTCTGCCGCAAGACACCCCCGAAATTCTTGCCGCTCGTGTTCTGGAGAAGGAGCATATTTTAATTGTTGAGTTTTTGGGAGAGCTGATGCGTAAATGGAAATTCTAAAAGCCGAAATAGAAGATTTGCCGCAAATATTATCGCTTCAAAAACTTGCGTATCAAAGCGAAGCAATTCTTGTTAATGATTTTTCCATTCCGCCGCTGACACAAACGCTTGAAAGTATAGAAAATGACTATAAATCGGGAATTATATTGAAAGCCGCGGATGAAAATATCATTATAGGTTCTGTGCGCGGCAAGAAAATCGGAGATACCGCTTATTTCGGAAAACTCATCGTAAATCCTGATTTTCAAAACAGAGGAATCGGCACAAAACTTTTGCTTGCTGTTGAAAAGTATTTTCCCAAAATGAGATACGGAATCTTCACAAGCAATCTCAGCGAAAAAAATTTAGCGATTTATCAAAAAAACGGATACATCGAATTCAAACGAGAAAAATATTCCGATAATTTTGATTTTGTTTTTCTTTATAAACCGGGGGATGCAAACAATGATTGACTTAAAACAATTTCAACAGCGCGTGTATAAAAATAAAGTTGAAAAGGGTTTTAACGTAACTGATATTTACATGGAATTCTGCTATATGCACAACGAGCTTTCGGAAGCCTGCGAAGCATATGCGAAAAAGAAAAATGACTTGGGCGAGGAATTAGCCGATGTTGCTATTTATTTACTGGGCTTGGCGGAAATTCTCGACATAAATTTAGAAGACGAAATAATAAACAAAATGGATAAGAACGAAAAAAGGAAATACATTCAAAAAGACGGGGTAAATATTCGAATAGAATAATACATAAATCAAGGGAGAGAATCATGGTTACGCGATTAGCAGAAATCAACGATTTACCCGCTTGGAAAAATGTCGCTGCTAATATTGCGGAAATCTTCGGAAATCCGGGTATGGCTGACGACCCGAAATTTATTGATTATGCGGAACGAAAAATCGAGCAGCGCGAAGCAATAGCCGCCGTGGGCGGTGAAACGGGTGAATGCGTCGGTTTTATTGGCTTTTCGCGAAATTTTAACAGAATTACATGGTTTGGAGTTTTGGAAAAATTCAGAGGCAACGGAATCGGAGATAAATTATTTCAGCTTGCGCTGAGTAAATTAGATTCATCAAAGGAAATAACTGTCGAAACATTCAGAGATAATTACATGCCGGGGCTTCCGGCGCGTCGTTTGTATTTAAAGCATGGATTTTCGGAAACAGAAAACAATCTTTTTGACAGCTTGGGG
>JAIRVD010000155.1 GCA_031254075.1 Clostridiales bacterium | reverse complement strand
ATCGGAAAACGAGCTTGCAAAAATTAAAAAGCAAATATCGGATTATGAAAAGAACGGTGAACAACTTACACGCGACATCAGCCGCTTGGAAAAAGAAACCGCCGATAAGGAACAACCTGACATAACGCGATTGCAAGCCGAGACAGAAACAGCAACCGCAGAATCCAAAACTTTAAGCGAAAAGCGCGATGAGATTACCGGGCGCTTGAGTAAAATCGAGAGCGCATTAAAAGAGCTTCGCCGCACCGATTTGGAATTTGATAAATCGGAAAAAACATATGCCGCCGTTAAACAATTAGCTGAAACAGCAAACGGAAAGCTTGATTTTGAAACCTACGCACAAATGGCGTATTTCGAGCGGGTCTTACGTGCGGCAAATATCCGGCTGAAAGTAATGAGTCGGAATCGTTATACCCTGTTAAGAAAAACCACCAGCGATGACGGACGCAAGCGTTCCGGATTGGAAATGGAAGTATTGGACGCTTACACCGGAAAGGCACGTTCAGCCAACAGTTTATCGGGTGGCGAATCATTTATGGCATCACTTTCGCTTGCGTTGGGATTATCCGATGTTGTACAACAAAACGCGGGCGGTATTCGGCTTGATGCAATGTTTATTGACGAAGGTTTCGGCACACTTGACCCTGATGTTTTGGAACTTGCCGTAAGAACACTTTCGGAGATGGCGGGCGCGAACCGAATAATCGGTATAATCTCCCATGTCACAGAGTTGCGCGAACGGATTGATAAACAGGTTCAAGTTGAAAAAACATCCGCCGGAAGTAAAATTTGTTTAGTGGTGTAATCTCTAAAAACTACGCATTGAGTCAAACTATGTATCGCGGTTTTCACTAATTGCAAGCAGGCAGAGATATACTTTTCAAGTACATTCTCTGCCTGCTTGTCGGGGCTTTCGCCCCAAACCCCTCGGTCGGTTGCGTTGCTTCCGACCTAAAAGCCGCCTGTCGGCGGCTATGGTACTGCTAAAAAATTTGAGTGCGTTTTATTTTTGCTTGCTTTATTCTTTTTCTCGCATCGCTTCCAGTTCCAGTTTTCTGGCGGCGACAACCTTTTGCTGAACATCAGCAGGTGCTTCGTCGTAGCGTTCGAATTCCATTGCGAAAGAGCCGCGGCCTTGAGTCATTGAGCGCAGGTCAATGGCGTATTTGAGCATTTCGGAGTGCGGGGCTTCGGCGTTAATTACTTGTTTCTTGCCGACTTTGTCCATGCCGAGGATGCGACCGCGGCGTTTATTCATATCGCCCATGATGTCTCCGGTGTAGTTTTCGGGAACGTTTACGGTGACTTTCATAACGGGTTCTAGGATGGTGGGTTTGGCGGCAAGGAAGCCGTCTTTGAAAGCGATTTTCGCAGCCATTTTGAACGCGAGTTCGGAGGAATCGACGGCGTGATATTTTCCGTCGTAGAGGATGGCTTTTACGCCGACAACGGGATACGCGGCAACGGGACCGGCTTGAACGCTTTCTTGTAAGCCCTTATCGACGGCGGGGAAATATTGTTTCGGAACGTTTCCGCCGACTACGACTTCTTCGAATACATATGCCTTGGCAATATCGCCGAGCGGCTCAAATTTCATATCAACGATGCCGTACTGACCGCCGCCGCCCGATTGCTTTACGAATTTTCCTTTGACGTCGGATTTGCCTTTGATTGTTTCGCGGTAAGGAACAAGCGGGGTTTTGAGTTCAACTTCCATTTTGTAGCGTGTTTTTAAGCGATTTACAAGAACGTCAAGCTGACCGTCGCCGATTGCGTGTATGACGGTCTGTTTCGTTTCTTTATTAATTAAAAATTTCAGAGTTTTATCTTCGGCGAGAAGTTTTTTAATTGTGTCGGAAAGCTTATCGGCATCGCCTTTGCTTTTTGCGGAAACCGCCATCGCAAGAAGCGATTCGGGGAATTCAATCGGCGCACATTTAAATGGAGCCGCTTTTGTAGCGAGGGTGTCCTGCGTGTTGGTGTCGGAAAGCTTTGCGATTGCGCCGATGTCGCCCGCCTTTATTTCAGAAGCTTCAAGCTGGTCTTTCCCGCGCATTATAAACATATGCCCTGCTTTTTCGGGGGCTTCTTTATTCGAATTGAAAAGCGGTGTATCTTTTTTCACCGTTCCGGAATAAACGCGGAATAAACTAAGCGGTCCGACAAAGGGGTCGGAAATTGTTTTGAAAACGAACGCACAAACAGGTCCGCTTGCGTCGCAAGCGAGTTTGACTTGCTCGCCGTTTTTGTCTGCGGTGATTTCCTTTGTCAATTCAGAAGCGGGCGGAAGTTCCGTCACAAGCATGTCCAGCAATTTTTCCACACCGACCATCTTCGTTGCGACGCCGCAAAGAACGGGTGTTATACTTCCGTTTGCTATGCCGATTCTCAAACCCTTCGTCATTTCTTCGGGCGAAAGCGTTCCGCTTTCGAAGAATATTTCCATAAGTTCTTCGTCGGTTTCGGCGATTGCTTCAACGAGCGCGGCGTGGTTTTCTTCCTGCACACTCGCCATGTCGGCGGGAACATCACAGGCTCCGCCTTCGAATTTAAATGCTTTGCCCGTCAACGTTTCAACATAGCCCGCAAGCTTTTCGCCTTCCTTGAAAGGCAACATCAGCGGCGCGATTCCCGTGCCGAACATGCTCTTCATATCGTTTACCACACGGAAAAAGTCCGCGTGTTCGTCGTCCATTCCGTTTATGAAAATTACGCGCGCCTTGTTCTGTGAGGATTCCCACGCAAGTTCCGTGCCGACCTCAATGCCGCTTTTCGCGTTAGCAAGAATCAACACTGCATCCGCTACATGCAACGCTTCTTTCGCCGCGCCGACGAAGTCAAAATACCCGGGAGTATCCATGAAATTTATTTTCGAATTCTTCCACTCAATCGGAATCATCGACGCACTCACCGATACCTTGCGCCGAATTTCCTCCGCGTCATAATCGCTCGCCGTGTTGCCGTCTTCGGTGCGTCCCATGCGGCTCGTCACCTTCGTTACATGCAGCGCGGCTTCCATCAGCGTTGTTTTTCCGCAACCGCTGTGTCCCATCACGGCTATATTTCGAATCTCATTTGCAGAATAAACTTTCATAGACTACCTCCCGAATATTCGTTTCGTTTCGAAACGGATTGAGAGCGAGATGAAAATCGCGAACGCTTAAACGCATTTTCGGCGAAGCTCGAAATCCGGTTTCAATCGAAATCGAAATTAAATTGAAATGATTATAATTCCAATTGTTTTTTACTGCAAGATTTTGTTATAATCTTTTCGATTGGAGGCAAACATGGAAGAAAAAGAACCGAATGTTAAAATGGTTTTGTTGCGCGAAGCTTGGGGTTGGATTAAAACAATCGTTTTCGCGCTTATATTTGCGTGGTTTTTTACAAGGTATATTTTGGTTAACGCGCATGTTCCGTCGGGTTCGATGGAGCAAACGATTCGCACAAACGACAGGATTTTTGCGTTTCGGCTTTCATATCTTTTTTCCGAACCCGAACGCTACGACATTGTTGTTTTCCGCGGACGCGACGAAGACACTACTTTATATGTAAAACGCATTATCGGAATACCGGGCGATGTTCTTAGAATTTCGAGAGGGCGCGTTTATGTTAACGGTCAAGCGGAATCCTTGCGGCACGATTTCGTTAACGGCGAGGATTTGAGAAACTTCGGTCCGTACCCATACCAAGACGACACAACAGAAATTCTCGGCGTAATTCCCGACGGGCAATACTTCGTATTGGGAGATAACCGAACTAATTCCGTCGATTCAAGAAATTGGGAACGGCGCATTAATCCCGACGGCGCGGTCTGCCTAGGCTGCGAACATAATCCGAGATGTCCGCGCGACGCGTATTACCCGTTCCTTGACGGTGAACGAATTCTGGGCAAGGCGATTTTCAGGTATTTCCCGGGGTTTGCGAGTTTAACGAATTAAAAAAAATATGAAGGAGATTTTTATGATGGTTGAGAAGGACATGCTTATTACAGAGGCTTTGGCACTGGACAGCGGGTTGATTCCTGTATTGCAATCGCATGGGCTTAATTGCTTCGGTTGCCCGTCGTCAAGAGGCAAGAGCTTGGAAATGGCTGCCGAAAGCCACGGCGTTGATATTGAGCAATTAATCAATGATATGAACGCGCATCTAAGCAATAAATAATTTAATTTTTTTTGCAAATAATAACAACCGGTGATTAACGTGAAGAAAACGGTAGTCTTGCTGATGTTGTTATTTTTTTTGCCTTTGAACGTGCGCGCAGAGGAAGTGCTTTTCGAGCGTGACGAATACGGCAGGTATGTAATTCGGACAGCGCGGCAGTTGAGCGAGATTCAGTTACAGGCGAATCTTTTTTTTACGTCGGGCGGAGTGCGCGGCAGTTTGGATTTTCTTTCCGCCGATTATATTCTCGCGAATGATATTATTTTAGATGAAAATTTTATGCCGATTGGGGATTTTACAAATCCCCGTTTTGCGTTCGGCGGAAGCTTTGACGGCGCGGGATTTGCGATTCGAGGGCTTGAAATTTCGCGGCGCGGCGTTACGCATGGCTTGT
>JAIRVD010000012.1 GCA_031254075.1 Clostridiales bacterium | reverse complement strand
AGAATTTCAGCGGGGCGAGTTCGCAGATTGTAATTGCAGCTCATTGCGTAGCCGTATGCGCCCGCGTCAAGAACGCCGATGATATCGCCTTCGATTAGCGCGGGAAGCTCGCGTTCTTTTGCGATATAGTCGCCTGTCTCGCATTGATTTCCGACTACGGAAATTTTTTGCAAAGAAGAATAATCGGGTTTTCCGTTTGCGCGATAAATTTCGATATCATGATGCGCATCGTAAACCGTCGGACGTTTCAGAACGGAAAAACCCATGTCGGTTCCGGCGTATTTTTTTGTGCCGCAGGATTTCACTGCGTTTATGGTGCCGAGAAGAACGCTGCATTCGGCGGTAAGAAAACGACCGGGTTCAACCATGAAAACCAGTTCCCTGCCGTAATCTTCGGCGAATTCAAATAACAGCGAGTCAATCATTTTTCCGATTACGCGCAGGTCTAAAGGTCTTTCACCGTTTTGCTTGTGGTATGGCGTGGCGAAACCTCCGCCGAAATCAATGAATTCGAGGTCGTCGAACTGTCGCGCCAATTTAAGCAGCGCATTAACGCCGTCGATGTAAAGGTCTCCCCGGTTTTGCGAGCCTATATGATGGTTTATTCCGATTAATTTCAAATTATGCCGATGCAAAAGCTCTTTGACGTCGGGAATATACTCGGGCATTATTCCGAACTTCGTTCCGTCGCCGCCGGTAACAACTTTTTCGTGATGTCCGCCGCCGATGCCGGAATTAAAGCGTAAAGTGATTTTCCCGCCGGGACAAACATGCCCAAATGTATCTAGCTGCGAAAGCGAATCCACGCTTACGGTAAAATTATTTTTCGCGGCAAACGCAAGCTCATCGGCGGAAACATTGTTTACGATAAACATAATTTCGTCGGGCTTATACCCGGCGGCCATTGCCGCAACGGCTTCGCCTTGGCTGCTTGCGTCCACGCCAATGCCTTCCTCGCGCGCGATTTTAAGCAGCGACAAATTCGGATTTGCCTTTACCGCGTAATTCACCGCGAATTTCGGATACGAACTCAAGTCCGTCATTTCGCGGCAACGCTCGCGAAAAATATTTTCATTGTACACATACAGCGGACTGCCAAATTTTTCGACTAACTCGCGCGGGTCATTGCCCTGATAAAAATTAAAATCATCGGTGACTTTTCTCATCTTGAAAACCCCTTCAAGTCTTTTTGAATTTGCAATTGCAATTCCTCCGGTGAATCAAAGCGTCGCTCGGGGCGTATAAAGCGCAGGAATTCCACTTTAATTTGCCGCCCGTACATTTCGTCTGCGTTTAACTCCGGAATATGTGTTTCAACGGAAATTTTAGTCTCCTCGGAAACAGTCGGGCGAACGCCGATATTCGTAAGCCCCGTATACGAATCGCCGTCTATGAAAGTTCGCGTCTCATAAACGCCGTTCTGCGGCAAATATTTATCCTCGGGCGGATATAAATTAAGTGTGGGAAACCCCAAAACACGCCCGAGCTGACGCCCCTTTGAAACCTCACCCGTCACGAAAAACGAAAATCCCAGCAACTGCCGTGCGTCGTCGAATTTATTATTAAAAAGCAATTCGCGAATACGTGAACTGCTTATAAAATCATTATCGGAAATGAGCTTTACGGTACGAACAGACGCATTGCTGTTTTCGCGCAGTGTTTCGACTGAACCGTCTCGTCCGTTTCCGAAGCGATAATCGTAGCCGACTATAATTTCACGCGCGTTGAAGCCGTCTAATTTTTCGCAAAACTTTTTTGCCGTCATCGCGGCGAAATCAGAATCGAAATTTAATGTAATTATTTCATCTATACCAAAGTTTTTTATCAATTGATTGCGTTCATGTTCCGTGAAAATCGGTTTGTACTCGGGGTCGCGTAAAAATTTTACGGGATGCGGCGAAAAAACCAAAACAACCGATGCAAGTCCCAAATCCTTTGCGCGGCAAATAACTTCTTTAAGCAAAGCCCTATGCCCGAGATGAACACCCTCGAATTTTCCGATGGTCAGTACGCAATCGTTCAAAACAAGACCTCCGCACGCAAAATTCCTTTTTTAACGGAAGTATAACGATAAAGCCCGATTATACGATTATCACGCGTTTTCACCCAGACTTTATCATCTTTTTTAATATTATCCGAATTCTCAATTAATTCAAGCAGAACGGGATTTCCGCATGACGCGCGAATGATTCCTTTGGGTTTGATATACACGACGGGATAGGGGAGAACTTTATCTGCCGGAATAATTATTTCATGCAATTTATCTTCTTCCGCCGCAGCTCTGACCTCATCCAGCGAAACGGAATTTTCTATATCAAAAATACCATTCTTCGTGCGCGTTAAATCGCCCATTACCGCGCCGCAGCCCAAAATTTCGCCGATATCCATGCATAAAGTGCGAATATACGTCCCTTTTGAGCAAGTTACATCCAAAAAAAATTTGCCGTTTCTCTCAAAAACCTGCAAATCATAAATTTTTACCTCGCGCGGTTTGCGTTCGACCGTCTTTCCCTCGCGGGCTAATTCATAAAGCTTTTTCCCGCCGATTTTTATCGCGGAATACATCGGCGGCGTCTGCAAATAATCACCGATAAATGATTCGGCGACTTTTCGGAAATCTTCAAAATCGACAGAAGCATCTTTTTGCGTTAAAACATTGCCTGTAATATCGCCCGTGTCCGTCGTTATCCCGAAAACAATTTCAGCCGCATATGTTTTATCAGTCGCAACAATATAATCCGCAAGCTTCGTTGCGCGCCCGATGCAAACCGGCAAAACACCCGTTGCGTTCGGGTCGAGTGTTCCGGTATGCCCTGCTTTTTCGCCCGTAATTTTTCTGATAATCGCAACAACGTCGTGAGATGTATAATCTTTTTCCTTGCGAATATTTATTATGCCTGATTTGTGTATTATTTTTTTTTGCTCCTCCTTTGGCGGGTCAAACAACGCGACTTCCTTCGCTACAAGCGCGAGCGTGCGCTCAATAACTTCCGAAATTGTGCCCTGAACAGTCGCGCCCGCTGCCAAAATATGCCCGCCGCCGCCGAGAAGTCGCGCCGCGTTTCCGACATTCGCGCCCTTTGAGCGTAAACTCACCTTTACCTGTCCGTGTCTTTTTTCATACATAAGCGCCGCAACATATGCGTTGCGCGTTCCCATTAAATATTCAACTACTCCGTCAAGGTCTGAGGTGTCCGCTTCGACGCTTTTGAGCATTTCGCGTGTCATATACGTGTACACAATTCTTTTATCATCGGTGCGCGTCGAATTTTCCAACGCAAGCCCCATTGCCTTCGCCGCGACAAAACGATGCTGATGCATTAATTGGCTGTAAATTTCCGTAAAATTAATGCCCATACCCATTAACCTTGCGGCAATTTCCATCGTCGATTTCGCCGTCGCACTAAAACGAAAACCGCCCGTATCATTTACAATTCCCGCATAAACCGCCGTCGCAATCTCTTGCGTCGGCGATGTCAACTGCTCAATTACACGAAACGTCATCTCACTTGTGGACGAAGCCGTCGGCTCAATAAAATTATAATCCGCAAAGCCCTTATTAGTATCATGATGGTCAATGCAAACCGTCGTTTTTGCGCGCTCAAATAACGGACGCGCCGAACCCAATCTATCGAGGTCAGCGCAATCCAACGCAATAAAAATATCCGGTTGAATATCCGCCGTTTCACCGGAAAGCAAAAACTCCCGTCCCGGAATTATATAATATCTCGGCGCGTACGCCTCAAGCAAAACCTGCACGTTTTTGCCTATTTTATCCAATGCCAACGCAAGCGCGAAACAAGAACCAATCGCATCCCCATCCGGGCCTATATGCCCGGCAAGAATAAAATTTTCACGCTCACGAATCAGTTCAATAATTCGTTCCATTTATGCATCGCCTTTATTCACTTCGTCAATTAATTTTCGCATACGCATTCCATGTTCAATGGAATCATCGTACACAAAAGAAATCTCCGGCGTTTGACGCAGATTAACAGTTTCGGCAACACGCCGCCGAATAAACCCGGCAGCGCGGTTTAAGCCTTCCATGGTTTCGTCTTTTTTTTCTTCACCTAAAACAGATACTCGAATTTTGCAATATTTCAGGTCGGAAGTTGTCTCCGACCCCACAACGCTTACTACTGCGCCGATTCGCGGGTCGG
The DNA here is from genome assembly GCA_031254075.1 of Clostridiales bacterium. GTDB lineage: Bacteria > Bacillota > Clostridia > Lachnospirales > WQUN01 > WQVC01. Next base: position 9,950 of record JAIRVD010000012.1, on the reverse strand, counting down.
AGAGTTCCGAGCGAATAATTTCGGCGGCAACACGCGCGATTTCATCGTTAATACGAATCATTCGTGTTTTCATCGAAGCCTCCTCTCATCTCTCACACATTCGCTTCGCGAATGCGTTCGCAAGAAATTTATACTGACGCGCGAAAACATTTGCCTCCTCTGTCGCTGAGTTCTGCGTTGGAGCGTTCGCAGAATCAGCTCGTCGTCGGCATATGTTTTCTGCGGTCGGTATAACTATCGTGGAATTTCTTCCATTACATAAGCTTCGACTTTGTCGCCCTCTTTGATATCATTGTAATTCTTAAAGAGCATACCGCATTCATAGCCTGCTGCGACTTCTTTTGCGTCATCCTTGAAGCGCTTGAGTGTATCGAGATGTCCGTCGTAAATCACGCGACCGTCGCGAACTATGCGCACTTGCGCGTTGCGAGTAATTTTTCCGTCAAGAACATGACAGCCGCCGATTGTTCCTACGCCCGACGCCTTGAAGATTTGACGGATTTCCGCGTTACCGAGAATTTTTTCCGCGAATTCGGGGTCTAACATGCCCTTCATTGCGGCTTCGATGTCGTCGATTGCGGAATAAATTACGCTGTACATACGAACGTCAACGTTTTCTGTTTCGGCAACGGATTTCGCAACAGGTTCCGGACGAACATTAAAGCCGAGGATGATTGCATTCGAAGCGGAAGCAAGCATAACATCGGATTCGGTGATTGCACCGACACCCGTGTGAATAATACGCACACGAACTGCGTCGTTCGTAAGTTTTTCCAAGCTTGTGCGCAACGCTTCAACGGAACCTTGCACGTCCGCTTTCACTACTATATTTAAATCTTTAACTTGACCTGCTTTTATTTGATTGAATAAATCATCAAGCGAAACTTTTCCTTGATTCGCTTTAGTAATTGTTTCGCGTCCTTTTGCGACGACTGTTTCGGAAAGTTGACGCGCTTGTTTGTCGCTCGTCGCGGCATAAAGAATATCTCCCGTAGCAGGAACTTCCGCGAGCCCGATTATTTCAACCGGCATTGATGGTCCGGCTTCCTTAACGGAACGCCCGCGGCTGTCGTTCATTGCTCGGACTTTTCCGTAACACGCGCCCGCAACAACAGGGTCGCCGACCTTGAGCGTTCCTTCCTGCACCAAAACGGTTGCGACGGGGCCGCGTCCTTTGTCGAGTTTAGCTTCGATGATGCTTCCGCGAGCGGGTTTATTCGGATTCGCGCGAAGGTCTTTCATTTCCGAAGCAAGAAGAATCATTTCTAATAATTCTTCGATACCGATTTTTTCGCGCGCGCTTACGGGAACCGTAATCGTTTGACCACCCCAATCTTCGGGTTGCAAACCTTTTTCGGTTAACTGTTGTTTTACTTTATCGGGATTCGCGTTCGGCTTATCCATCATCGTAATCGCGACGATGATTTCAACGCCCGCGGCTTTCGCGTGATTGATTGCCTCAACCGTTTGGGGCATAACGCCATCGTCGGCAGCAACAACAAGAATCGCGATATCCGTAACCTGCGCACCGCGCATACGCATCGCCGTGAATGCCTCATGCCCGGGAGTATCAAGAAATGTGATTCGTTTATTTTCATTGCTTTTTAAGCGAACGCTGTATGCGCCGATATGCTGCGTAATTCCTCCAGCTTCACCCTGCTGAACATTTGCGTTGCGAATAACGTCAAGCAGCGAAGTTTTTCCGTGGTCAACGTGTCCCATTACAACGACGACCGGCGGACGCGATAACAATGTGCCTTCTTCGTCCGGCACGGACGAAAACGCCTGCTCGAAAACGTCAACTTCAACGTACTCATCCACAAGTACGCCGAACGCTTCCGCAACCAACGACGCCGTATCAAAATCAATTGTTTGATTCGCCGTAACCATCAGGCCTTGTTTCATTAAAATTTTAATAACATCCGCATTGGAACGAAGAAGTTTCTCCGATAAATCACGAACGGTAATTTCCGGCGCAACGGTAATCATCGTAACCGTCGGCTGAACGCGCACAGGCATAACACGTTTCGCGGGCTTCGCAGCTTTTTTGCGGTCTAAGCCTTGACGATTTTCCTTGCGGTCGGTATCTTTTTTATCTTTTTTACTTATTGAATTTGCTTGTTGCAAACGATTCCATTGTTGACGCTTGTCGTCCTTGGTCGGCTCTGTTTTTTTAACCTCGCCGCCACGGCCTCCGCCCGCACCAAATGCAGGCGCACCGCCGCGACCTGGCGCACCGCCGCCCGGACGCGGAGCAAATCCGCCGGGGCTTCTTGCACCGGGACCTTGACCTTGCGGTCGATTACTAAAACCGCCTTGGCCCTGACCCTGCGGACGATTGAAACCGCCTTGGCCTTGACCCTGCGGACGATTGAAACCACCTTGACCCTGACCCTGCGGACGGTTGAAACCGCCTTGGCCCTGACCCTGCGGACGGTTGAAGCCGCCTTGACCTTGACCCTGCGGGCGATTTCCGCCAAAGCCGCCTTGCCTCTCGCCTTGCGGACGATTGCCAAAGCCGCCTTGTCTTTCACCCTGCGGACGATTGACAAAACTGCCCTGTCTTTCACCCTGCGGACGATTACCGCCGCCGCTGTGCGGAGGTCTTTCTGCGCGCGGCTGTCCGTCACGCTGCGGACGAGAACCTGCACCTTGCGCACGATTTTCCGGACGAGGGGTTTGCGGGGGCGTCGAAGTTTCCTTTTTTTCTTCCGTCACAGGCGGGGAATCGGGGCGCGAACGCGGCGTCAAAGGCTTTCCGTCGGGACCGAGTGGTCTTGGCTTTGGCTGTAAAGGCTTACCGTCGGGACCAAGCGGTCTTGGCTTTGGCTGCAACGGTTTGCCGTCGGGACCAAGCGGACGTGGCGGTGAAGGCTGTCCATTCGGACCGACTGAGCGAGGACGCGGGGTCGGTTCTTTCGTTTGCTGAACAGACGGCTCCTTCGCCTGTTCAATAGACGGTTGTTTCGTCTGTTCAACAGACGGTTTTCTCGTCTGTTCAACAGGAGGTTTTCTCTCCGGCTGCACAGGCGGCTCTTTAACCTGCGGCGACGGCGCGTTCCCTTTCATATCATTTTTCAAACGGGACACATCCGATTCGTCCAAGGAACCCATATGATTGGATACAGTTTTGCCGTATTCTTTCATCTTATTCAAAATTTCCTTGCTGCTTACACCAAGCTCCTTAGATAATTCGTGTACACGAACTTTTGGCATTAAGCCACCTCTTCCTATTTCTGACCACTGACAACAAGTTTTTCATATATCTCCAAAGGAACGGAACGTTTAAGCGAACGTTCCAATCCTTTTAATTTTTGGGCATTTTGAATGCAATCATTGTTTCGGCAAATGTACGCGCCTCTGCCCGGCGCTTTGTTGTCGGAAATTACTTCGCCTTCGGCGTTTACGGTAATTCTGATTAACGAAGATTTATCTTTCATTTCACGACAGCCGACGCAGCGCCTTTGCGGATTTTTATTCTTCATCGAAGTAGTAGTATTCGTCGGTTTCTTCATCGTAGTAGTAATACTTGCCGGTTTCTTCGTCATAGTAGTATTCGTTTTCATATTCGGTGTATTCGGTTTCTTCGGTTTGCTCAGATGTTTGCTCTGTTGTTTCTTGCGTCGTTTGCTCCGTCGTTTCTTCCGGGGTTTCGTAGAAGTCAGCGTATGCCGCTTCCATTTCCGCCGTTTCATCTTCCGATTTTTCCGGCGCGGGGAAGATTAAGAAATCGGTTCCGCGTGCTTGCGATTCACTTTTGATATCAATACGCCAGCCCGTAAGCCGCGCGGCAAGACGGGCGTTTTGCCCTTCTTTTCCGATGGAGAGCGAAAGCTGATGGTCGGGAACAACCACGCGCGCCTCCTGCCCCGAAGGACTCAGCGCAACAGCGACAACTTTACTCGGACTGAGTGCGTGCGAAATATATTTTGCAGGGTCTTCGTTCCAAAGAATAATATCCAATTTTTCGCCGCGAAGTTCCGAGTTGATTACATTGACACGTTGTCCGTTGTGTCCGACGCATGAGCCGATTGGGTCAACATGCGGATGCTTTGTATAAACCGCAATTTTACTGCGATTACCGGCTTCGCGCGCAACAGATTTTATTTCAACTATGCCGTCGCTGATTTCGGGGACTTCCTGCTCGAAAAGTTTTTGCAAAAGCTCGGGGCAGGTGCGCGAAACATTTACAATGGGTCCCTTGTTGCTTTGTTTTACTTCGGTAACATATACCTTTATGCGGTCATTGAATTGATACGATTCGCGCGGCATCTGCTCGCTCGGCGGAATAATCGCTTCGAGCTTGCCGAGACTTACGATAATATTTCGGCGGTCGCGGCGCTGCACGATTGCAATTATCACTTGATGCTCTTTTTCAATATATTCATTGTACAGCAGTTCGCGTTCCGCCTCGCGGAATTTTTGCACTACTACTTGCTTCGCGTTTTGCGCGGCGATTCTTCCGAAATTGCTTGGCGTAACGTCGATTTCCAAAATATCGCCCATTTCGCATTTGCAATCAATTTTCCTTGCGTCGTCAAGGCTTATTTCCATCCACGAATCATTAACTACCGCGGAAACCGTTTTCGATGTAAGAACCGTATACTTGCCCGTTTCGCGGTTCAAAACTACGCTGATATTCGCGTTTGTATTAAGTTGACGCTTGCACGCCGCAACCAATGATGCTTCGATTGCTTCATAAATAATTTCCTTGTCAATGCCTTTTTCATGCGAAACCTGTGCAAGTGCTTCGATTAATTCTCTGCCGTTATCCATGTGCGTGTTCCTTCCTTCTATATAACCTCTGAGCGTTGCCGCGAAATTTATTGAGCAGCAATAGCTACTACCAATTTACATGCCGATATTTCTTTTTTATCAAAATGCCATTTTTGTCCGTCTTCGTCTGTGAGAATGATTTTTTCATCGCAAGCGGTTAAAATTCCGGTGAATTTTTTTCGTCCCGTTGTTACGGATTCCGCCAGCGCAGGGTCTTCGGGTGAATGCGGCGCGAACAGCTTTATTGTAACCTTATGCCCGATGTACCTCTTAAAATGTTCGGGCTTCGAAAGCCTTCGTTCGATTCCGGGTGAACCGACCTGCAAACGATACGAATCCGGAATCGGGTCATGTTCATCCAAAACGTCGCTGACCGCGCGGCTTACCCGCTCGCAATCGTTAAGGTCTGCGCCGCCCTCCTTGTCAATAAACAAGCGAAGAATTCGACTACCGCCTTCTTTTACATATTCCATGTCGTAAAGCTCTACGCCGCAAGCCTGTGCAATCGGCGCGATTAACGGTTCTAATTTTGCAATCAATTTACTTTTCCTTTCGAAAAAAATTCGTGCGGGCAAAAGATAAGAGTGGGCGCGCACCCACTCTTTCAATGACGTTTATTGTTTTTTACAGATTACCATATTTTTACGGTTGATGCAAATGTTTTTTTAATTTGCGAAAAATTTTTCAAAGTTGTATTATAAATTTGCTGCAGGAAAATTTTCGGGAGATGATTTTCATATTTGAAAAAATAAAATCCTACATTGAATTATTTAAAAACGACAGAGCGGCATTGAAGAGATTAATTATGATAGCGGGGTCGATAGCGGGCGTCGCGCTGTTTTTGTGTGTCGGGATAACCATTGTACTTTTTGCGTCTTCGAGGAATCAGGTTGCGCCGCCGTCGGTTGTTCGGGGAAATGTGTTTGACGAGCCGGATAATGATGTGATTGCGGTGGATGTGCCGCGTCCGGAAAATCCCGGTGGAGATATGCTTCGTCCGCCCGAAAGAACGAATTTTCTGCTTGTCGGAGTGGACAATAATTCGCTTGCGGACGCGATAGTTGTCGGTACGTTTTATCGTGAAACCGGCGACATTCACATGATGAGTGTGCCGAGAGATATGGTTGTGCGGCTTCCGTCGCACCGGCTTGCGCAAATGCGCGAAAACGGAATTCGTCCGCCAGGCACGCTTAAGGTAAATGAACTGCGAGGCTACGGCGGACGAGTTGACGGAGTTTTTTACTTGCAAGACCAGCTTTCGGAAATGTTCGGGGTTGAGTTTGATTTTTTCGTAGAGGTGCAGATTCCGGCGTTTCGGCGCATTGTTGACGCAATCGGCGGTGTTACAATGGAAATTCCGAGGCCGCTTCGTTACAGCGACCCCTTACAAAATCTTAACATAAACATTCCCGCGGGGCCTGCGGTGGAATTAAACGGCGCTATGGCTGAGGGCGTCGTGCGTTATCGTCAGTATACGCATGGTGATTTAGACCGAAACGCCGTGCAAATGGAATTTATGCGGCAACTGATTCGTCAGGCGGCGACGCGCGAGGCTTTGCTGAACAATCCGACGGAAATAATAAGAATTGTTCTTGAGGAAGTGCGCAGCAATATCGGGCTTGAGGCGGCGAAATATATTCAGTATATTCCGTTAATAAACGGCGACAGTGTTACAACGTTCAGGATGCCGGGGCATGTGGGCTATGTCGGCGACCGCGAATATTTTATTCCGAACATATCGCAGTTGTCCGATGTTATCAAAGATGTTTTTTATATGGATTCCGAAGATGTAAATCCAGAAGAAGAACCGGAAGAAGAATCTGCGAATGATTAATTTTTTTTTAGAAAAAAATTCGCATGTTCCGTTGTATAAACAGCTCGGCGATGCGATTATTGAAAAAATAAACCGAGACGAATATTCGTCGGATGAAAGGCTGCCCGCAATTCGCGTTTTGGCGGCTTCTTTAAATGTAAATAATACAACCGTTGTCGGCGCGTACAGATATTTGGAGCAAAAACGCGCTGTGTATTCTGTGCGCGGAAGCGGGACATATGTTTCGCAAAAATCTAAGATTGAAAATGTACCGTTCAGTGTCAGCGAAGATTGCATAAACTTTGCGTCAACAGCAATTAATCCCGCGTTTTTTCCGACGGAAGAGTTTCGTGCTTCGTTTGATGCGGTTCTTGCGCGTGACGGAGCGGGTGCGTTCGCGCTCGGCGATTTAAAAGGCTACGCGCCTCTTCGCGAAATTTTTTCCGAAAAATTTAATTTTAAATTCGAAAATGTACATATTATTTCCGATGTAAACCATACATTAAATATTATAATTGAAAAATTAATCAGCCCGGGCGACGCGGTTGTTTTGGAATCGCCCGGGTCGCAAAACGTTGCGGCAATGGTTGCGTCGCGAGGGGCAAAAATTTTGCAGACTCCGCTCGGCGGAAACGGTCTTGATATCGAACGTGTTTATTTTTTTGCAAAAAAATACAAGCCGAAGATATTTTTTTTGACACCAACTTTTCAGACGCCGACGGGATTGTGCTATACTGAAAAAACAAAAACGCGCCTTCTTGAACTTGCACATAATTTGAACGCGTATATAATAGAAGTAGATAGTTTCGGCGATTTCTATTATGGCGTGAAGCCGACGCCGCTCGCGGCAACGGACGCGCACGACCGTGTTATTTATATAAAAAATTTTGACCGTGTTCTAACAACGGGTTTACCGGGCTTCATGATTTGCAATTTAAATTTGGAAACAGGCGGGGCATCGGGTTACATACAACGAGGTCTCGATTTTTACTTGCGAAACCGAGATTTTGAATCACACAGCGCAAAAATTCGCGGCAACTATTCGCGAATTTATCGGCGAACAATTGCCGTAGCGGAAAAATTTCTTTCGCCGTATGCGTCATTCATCAAGCCCGAAGGCGGTTTAAGCCTATGGATAAACGCAAAAAAAGATTTTTCAAACGATTTTCTTGCGCGAAAGGTTCTTGTTTCGCCCGGAAAACTATATTCTTCAAACAACGAAACATGTTTTCGTTTAAGTTTCGCAAATGTAACGCCGGACGATATTTCCAAAGGCATCGGAATTGTTGCGTCAATTCTGCAAGGAAACGGGTGAGGGGTATGACGGATAAAATCAGGTTGATTATTGCGGCAAGTCAGCGCGATATGATTTCCGCGATTAATGACGGCTTGAAGCATAAGCCGTTTATTGAGTCCATATATACCGTTTCGCACCCCACCGAAGCCGAGGGCAAGTTGAACAAAAACGGGACAAATGTGCTTATTTGGGATATTGATGAATTCCATACGAACCATGTTTGGTCGAAATCAATGCAGGGAAAATGTACGTTTTATGTGCTGTATTCGTCGCTTAACAGTTCGAAATATAACTTACTGCCGTCGTCGGGCAACGATGTGTTTCTTCAAAAGCCGGCTGTTTTTACGCCGATGACAACCAGTCGTTTTATTTCCGTGCTTACGGATAATTTAACAACCATGTCAAAACGTCAAGCCGCGCCGAATATGCGCGAGTTGAATAAAATGATTACAGTTAACGACAAGCAAAAAATTATTGCAATCGGCTCGTCAACAGGTGGAACAAACGCGCTCGAAGATTTGTTAAAAAAGCTTCCGCCGATTATTCCGCCGATGGTTGTTGTTCAGCATATGCCGAGCGGTTTTACAAAACTTTTCGCAGACAGGCTCAACGCGCTTTATCCGCAGGAAATCCGCGAAGCCCAGTCGGGCGATTTTTTAATGCGCGGACGAATGCTGGTTGCGCCCGCCGACCGTCATATGCGGCTTGTTACACAGCAGGGGAAACTCGCTGTCGAATGTTATGTCGGCAATCGCATTCACGGCGTAATGCCCGCCGCCGATATTTTATTTGAATCCGTCGCAGCCCTAATCGGAGGTCAAGGCATCGGTGTAATTCTCACAGGAATGGGAAGCGACGGCGCAAAGGGCTTGATGAAAATGAAAACCGCAGGCTGCACAAACATCGGGCAAAACGAGGCAACCTGCGTAGTCTACGGAATGCCGAAAGCCGCTAAAGACATCGGCGCAATCACCAAAGAGCTTCCGCTCGGTCAAATCCCCGACGAAATCATGCGTCTTGCCGGACCGGGTTGATGCGGCTCATCCGCGAACGTATTTTATACAGCATGTGCTATGACATGCTCCAACAAGAGCATTTTGCTTATAAAACAGATTCGGGGTTCGCAATTCATTGCCGCGAAACCCCTTTGTGGATAATGCCGTCGCGGGGCAGAGAATCATCTGAAGCGCGGCTTTTTTTTGAGGATTTTTTGCGGCGGAATAATCAACCGATTATCGGAATTATTTCGGAAAAAGAAATCGCATTGGCTTGCGCGGAGGCATATAAGAAAGATTATTTTTCTTCCGAGTTGGTTGCGTATTATTTGGCGCCGGAAGTGCCGCTAAAATTTGCTTCGTATGAACTTCGTCTCGCTTCCGTTGCAGAAATGCCTTTGGTCTTAGAATGGATTAATAATTTTTATACCGAAACACTTGATACCGCTTTCCCGAACGAAAAAAAAGGTTCATCCGAAGATAAGCCTTCTTTTTTTTCGCAATTATATGTGTTGTGGGATTCTCGCCCGGTTGCAATGGGAATGCTTTCGGGCGCGGGTGAAACCTGTCGCTTGAACTTAATTTATGTACCGCCGCCGCTTCGCGGAAACGGCTACGGGAAAGCCGTCGTTTCCGCACTGTCGGAAAAAGTGCGCGAAAACGGGCAGGTTCCGATGCTTTACACCGCCTGCGAAAATGTCGCGGCTAACAAGCTTTATACATCGCTTGGTTTTCGCGAAGCGGGACGGCTTACAGAGGTGAGATTTTGATTATTCAATTAGAGCCAAATTTAATCAACAAAATTGCGGCGGGCGAGGTGGTTGAGCGTCCGCTCAGTGTGGTGAAAGAACTGACGGAGAACGCGATTGACGCGGGGGCGTCGGTGATTACGGTGGAGATTCGCGACGGCGGGTTGGTGATGGTGCGGGTCACGGATAATGGCGGCGGAATTTCACCTGAGGATTTGCCGCTTACGTTTGCGCGTCACGCGACGAGTAAGATTGCGAGTTTTGATGATTTGATGCAGGTGCAGACGCTGGGTTTTCGCGGGGAGGCGCTATCGAGTATT
>JAIRVD010000092.1 GCA_031254075.1 Clostridiales bacterium | reverse complement strand
ATTTCCGCGCGGCACGGTGAAAGTGCGCTCTTCGATGGGTTCGATGCGTGCGGTGATGTTTATTTCGGATTGTTCGCCTTCGCGCAGTAAAATTCCGTCGGGAAGCCATTCCGTGATGTCAAGCGTTTGCAAAATATTTGCGGACGCACCTGTTAAATCCACTTCGGCGTGGATGTATTCGATTTCATCAAGCAATTCTTCCGGCCCGACGATTTCTACGGTTTGAATATCTCCGGGAATTCCGGCAAAAGCAAAACCGCTTGCGGGCGAGCCTGTCCCGCGTAAACGAATTTCCGCTTCACGCACCTGCCAAATACGAACGTACGCGGTGGTTTCAACAACGTTTAACTGAACGCGGTCGGTCATATCTTCACCATTGATATCAATTACACGAAACGGAACAGTGATTTCAGCGTCTTCATGGACGCGCGTTATGTCAACTGTGGCCTGAACAAGCGATATCATTCGCAAATCCGAACGCGAACCGCGCACCGTTACATGCTCGTTTTCAAGCCGTATATGCTGTAATTCGAACCCGGGCGGAACATCGCCGTATTGAATCGTTTGCACACTAAAAACCTGACGCCCCGACATGTCCAAGGCAACCCCGATGTGAACGGGATTGATTGACAAATGCTCAAAACCCGCTTGCAAATTCGGACTTATTCGAAGCATTTGCGTGGAAACCCCGTCCGCCGCAGCAACCGCGTCCGTGTCTATCGCACGAAAATCCACGCTGACTTCCACAAATGCCGAAAGCTGCTCGGGGTCAGCCATCGCCGCACGAAGCTTATCCATATCGCTTCGCAACGCGCGCACCAAAACCGAAACATTTATATCCCTCAGCGCGTCCTCATTTAAAACTACAATGCCCACGCTCTCCATAATTTCTATATTTTCCAATTGCAATCGCGGCGACACAATTAAATTCTGATACGGGTCGCTCATGTTCATTCCGATAAACCAAATAATACTCGCCGCCGCAAGCGCGAGTAGCTTCCAATGCAAATCCTCAAAAAGCGTGGAGAAAAATTTTTTTGCGTATTTCATTTTTTCCTCCTACTTTTAAAAATCGAAAACCGCGATTTCGCCGGTACGCCCCAGATAAGCAGTTCGCGCATTTGGTTTTCAGAGATATTGCGGGTGAGTTTTCCGTCGATTACGAGGGAGATTGTGCCGGTTTCTTCGCTGACTACGACTACGCGGGCGTCGGAGACTTCGGAGATTCCGACGGCGGCGCGGTGGCGGGTGCCGAGGTTTTCGTCAATTGATTCTGAAGTCAGCGGAAGAATGCACGAGGCGGAGCTTACGCGATTATTGCGAATGATAACCGCGCCGTCATGCAGAGGAGCGTTTTTTTCGAAAATATTTAAAAGAAGTTGAACACTCACCTGCGCGTCAAGCGGAATGCCGCGGCGTTCGTGTTCGCTTATATCGAATTCGTTTTCGAGCACGATTAGCGCGCCGTTTAACTTTTTTGAAAGCGAGCGTGTTGCTTTGATGATTTCTTCCACGGTATGCGCGGATGTATGAACTTTCTGTTCGCCCTCGTCTTTCAAATGAATGAGATATTGACCGCGCCCGAGTTGTTCGAGAGCTTTTCGCAATTCCGGCTGAAATAAAATAACAACAACCACAAGCCCCATGCTGATGGCGTTGTTAAGAATCCACTGAACGGCGATTAATTCGAAAACGCTTGCGAGAACCGCGATGATTAAAACAACAACAAGTCCGCGAAGCAAAACCCAAGCTTGAGTTCGCCTAATCCAGCGCGTGATTAAATACAAAAGAACCGCAACAATTAAAATATCAAGCATTTGCGCCGGCCCGAATGTCGGCAAATTAAATGCGGGAATGTTAAAAGTTTCAACTAATCGGTCGCTGAAATTTCCAAACATGGTTTATTCCTCGTCAATCGGTTCGTCTTCGAGCGGATTTTCGGGAAGCTGCGGACGAATGCGTTTCACCGAGCGTTGTGATTTCGTCATGATGACTTTCGGAACGATTCGAACGTGATAATAATTTTTATCGTCTTCGAACTGAACGGATTCCGCGCGTTGATAATCCAGAACGCCGTCGAAAAATCTTATGATGTATGCAAGAATGCCGCAAACAATTGTGCCGATAATCATTAAGCCGATATTTGCCGAGCCACTCGCGAACAAAACGGAAATAATAAAACCGAAAATTGTCATAACGCAACCGAGCCCGATTGCAATTTCCTTTGAAAAGTCAATTGCTTGTCGGCTTACGAAGTGAACAAGCACAATTACCATCGCGAAAATTATTGCGGTAAAAATCCATGCGGAGGTTGACAACGAGAAACTTCCCATAACCGTTGTATAAACTTCGGAAAACGCGCCGGGTAATTCGGTTAAAATTTCGGTTAATTCCCTGTCGGCGGATACCGCGGTTGAGGCAGTCGGCGAAAGCAACCGATTGAGTCCGCCGATTTGCGCGTTTACAAAAACGCCGACAGTCACGGGAATTACAGCAGTAACAGGAAAATAAAGCCCCGCGATAATCGGAACAAGATACGGAACATTAAATCGGAACGCAATTATCGTAAAAATAATAAGAATGGACTCCTTCGTAGCCATTCTTGCGTAAAAAAGAAATATAAGCATTAAAAAAATAAAAACGGCAATCGCAACCTGTATATTAGAAGAAAACTGAACCGTTATCGTTAAAATAATAATCATCCAAGTCATATTCATCGGCATTACGACGAAAAGCACCGCGAAAAGCAAGCTTAACAGCCCGGGCGAAACGGATTCCGTAAGCGGCGCGAGCGCGGGATGAATTTGTTCGATTGAATTTAACGAGCTAAATACATAAAACCCTAAGAAAAACTTTAAAAAGGGCATGATAAAAACTTCAAAACGTTTGAAAAACTTTACGGTTTCTTCACGTGCGATTAACAGCGTTTCCATAAATGATATTGCTCCTTAATTCATGCCGCCTTCGGCGGCGGCGCAAATATTGGTATGAAAAATTCGCTTAACGAATTTTCACACTTCATCGAGATTTGTGGGCGTTCTTAACAGCGGAGCGTCGCGGTCGCTTGTTGAAACGCGAACGCGCGTTGCGCGTTGCGTAAGCGGAGCGACGGTTCGCGGACGGGTTGTTGCGCGTGCGCGTGCGGATACATTCGCAAGCGGGTCGATATCTTTTTTTGCTTCGCGAACAACGGGAGTACGGCGCGTTGACGCGTCAATGTCACGCAATGAAACTTCCCGCGCTTTTCGTTGCGCGGCGCGTTCTTCTCGGCGGGCTTCAAGCGACTCTTGCCTTGTAATCGGACGCGGACGTTTTTGTGTATCCTGCGATACTTCTTCCGCAGGTTTTTCGGTACGTTTGTTTTCAAGATTTTCCAAAAAACGCAGGGTGCCTTGATATTGCTGTAAGCGTTTTTGTACAAGATAATATTCGCGCGTGCCTTGAATCGTTCCAATGAGCGAGTACAACGCCACAACCGCCACAATAAATAAAATCGTTTCCGTTCCAATCGTTTGAATATTTAAATCAAAAATTCCCACGCCTTCCACGAAAATAATGCGCAGCCAGTGAATTGCAAGAATCACAACTGCGCCGATTCCAACAGAAATCCGCGTGCCTATGTTTTTCTTATAAATATAATCATGCCTAAAATACTCATTTGCCGCACGGTCTGCCGCGCCCTCGTGTTTATCATAAAGTGCGAGCTTTGTCATTGCCGCAATTTTTTGTTGCTGCATCATGTCAAGCCACCTCTTTTGCATACTAACACTTTTCCTGCGAAAAAGTCTACATATATCTTGTAATAATTTTTTTATTAATTGAAGGATTTTGCTTTTCGTTGTCGAATTAATATATTGCGGAGGTGAAATTATGTTTTATCCGCAAGAAATTATTTCGGAAGTGAAATCGTTAAACGATATTGTTGACGTCGTCGGAAGCTATGTGAAATTATCTTCGCGCTCGGGAAATTTTTTCGGACTTTGTCCGTTTCACAATGAAAAAACGCCGTCCTTTTCGGTGAATCGCGATAAGCAAATTTTTTATTGTTTCGGTTGCGGCGCGGGCGGAAATGTAATCAGCTTTATAAAAAAAATAGAAAACATGGATTTCCCCGATGCATTAAAATTATTGGCTGAAAGAGTGCATTTTAATCTGCCGCAGAAAGGTTCGGGAGAACAGGAACGGCAAAGAGCGGCGGCAAGGGAAATCGCCGCAAAAACAAATAAACTTGCGGCGCGTTTTTTTTACGAAAATTTAACCGATAAAGACGCGGAAAACGCAAAAACTGCGCGCAAGTATTTGGAAGAGCGCGGAATAACCCCCTCGCTGGCGAAGCGATTCGGGCTTGGGCTTTCACCCGACGCGTGGGACGGGCTGTTGAAAAATTTTCCCGATTTGCCGGTTGAAGATTTTGAGAAATCGGGGCTTGTAAAAAAAAGCGAAAAAAACGAAGCGCGGCATTATGACCGTTTTCGAAATCGTTTGATGTTTCCGATTATTGATAACCGCAATCGCGTAATCGGCTTCGGCGGACGCGTGATGGGCGATTCCGATGAGGCGAAATATATTAATTCGCCGGAAACCGCGCTGTTTCATAAAAGCGAATGCCTTTACGGATTGAACTTGGCGAAGAAGGCGCATGAAGGGCAAATAATAATCGTCGAGGGCTACATGGATGTAATCGCGATGCATTTGCACGGTTTCGCGAATACGGTTGGCGTTCTCGGAACCGCGCTTACGACTTCGCATTCCCGATTATTAAAAAACGCGGGCTGCAACACGGTGATATTAATACTTGACAGCGACGAAGCAGGAATCCGAGCCGCACAAAGAGCAATTCCGGTACTTATAAAAGAAAATTTGAAAATAAAAATTTTGAATTTGCCCGACGCAAAAGACCCTGACGAGTATTTAAGCCGTTTCGGAGCAAAGAATTTTGCAAAAACTTTATCACAGGCGCAAAGCCATATCGCTTTTCAAATTGATTTAATAAGAAAAAAAAACAATCTCGAATCAATGGAAGGACGCGTTGCATTCACACAGGAATGCGCAAAAATCCTCGCTGCGTTGCCGAGCGAAATTGAGATGGACGCGTATGCCACGGAAATTTCAAAGGCAACGGAAATTTCTCATTCCGCGATTTTCAAAGAAATTGAAAAGATTCGTGGAGTAACAAGCGGGTATTCGCCCGAACCACGTACTTATATTCTGAAAAAACGCGGAGAAGATATCGGACTAAAAAATGCGATTAAGGGCTTGCTGAACCTTGTATTATCAGATTCTTCCGCCGCGAACGCTTTGAAAAAAAGCGAATGTCTTTCGTCGGAAGAAATAGGCGGCGGGATTTTTGGAAAACTTCTAGTTTTAGCGTTCAAAAACACCGTAAATACGCCATCAGACGTTTTTGATTTGTTCGATTCCGACGAAGAGCATCAAACAATTGCAGAGATTTTTTCCGATACGAAGGATTATCCTTCTAAAGACGCCAGACAAAAGGCTTTAAACGATATGGCAAAGAAAATTAAACTTTCCTGGCTTAAATCTCGCATAGAAACCGAAAGAAATGATACAAATGCCGTTAATTCGCTTCATTTTCAGATAAAAACTATAAATTCATTGAATATATCAATGCATGATGGATAGAATAATAGCGATACGAAGGGAATGGTTTTTTTGAAATCCTTTGACGACCCACTGCTAATGAACCGCTTGGAAGAGCTTGTCATCATCGGCAAAAAGAACAAAAACGTGCTTGACCATAAGGAAATTATGGAGTTCCTTGGCGACGTTGACCTTGACCCCGACCAAGTGGAACGTGTCTACGAATGGCTCGAAACGCAGGGCATCGAGCTTTCTTCAGGCATGGGTTCTGATGTTGAAAAGGAAAAAGAAATCGACATTTCTGCCGTAGAAGGCGCAATAAATATCGACGACCATGTTCGCATGTATTTGAAGGAAATCGGAAAAGTGCCGCTTTTAACGGGCGACGAGGAAGTTCAGCTTGCGATGCGTATGGAGGAAGGCGACGAAAACGCAAAACAGCGTTTGGCTGAGGCGAATTTGCGTTTGGTTGTATCAATTGCAAAAAGATATGTCGGGCGCGGGATGTTGTTCTTGGATTTAATTCAAGAGGGCAATCTCGGGCTTATTAAAGCTGTCGAAAAATTTGACTATACAAAAGGATATAAATTCAGCACATACGCAACTTGGTGGATTAGACAAGCCATCACGCGCGCAATCGCCGACCAAGCGCGAACGATTCGTATTCCCGTTCACATGGTTGAGACGATTAATAAATTAATTCGCGTTTCGCGCCAACTTTTGCAAGAACTCGGGCGCGACCCCACCCCCGACGAACTCGCAAAGGAAATGCAAATGCCGGTGGAAAAAGTCCGTGAAATTCTGAAAATCGGACAAGAACCCGTTTCGCTTGAAACGCCAATCGGTGAGGAAGAAGACAGCCATCTTGGCGATTTTATTCCCGACGACGATATTCCCGCGCCTGCGGAAGCGGCGGCGTTTACTCTATTGAAAGAACAACTAATCGACGTTCTCGACACGCTGACCGACCGCGAAGAAAAAGTTTTGCGTCTGCGCTTCGGACTGGACGACGGACGCGCACGCACACTCGAAGAAGTCGGCAAAGAATTCAGCGTTACGCGAGAGCGCATTCGCCAAATTGAGGCAAAGGCTTTACGCAAACTTCGTCATCCCAGCAGGAGCAAAAAGTTAAAGGATTATTTGGATTGATTCGTTTAAGCAAATTGCTTGAATGCGTCGGAAATTGCAGCGTTCTTGCCGACATCGGAACAGACCACGCATATTTGCCGATTGAAGCAGTTCGTGCGGGAATTTGCGAAAAGGCAATTGCGTGCGATATTAATGCGGGTCCGCTGAAAATTGCGAAAAAAAACATATGTAAGGCGGGGTTTTCTGAGAGAATAGAAGCGCGGCTCGGCGACGGATTAAATCCGTTGCGTGAGAACGAAGCTGATTGCGTCGTAATCGCCGGAATGGGCGGAATGCGAATTGTTGAAATTCTGAAAGCTGCGCCGAAAAAAATTGAAAATGCAAAATTGGTTCTTCAGCCTCAGCACGATTTGGAAGAATTACGAAGGTTTTTACATTCGAATATGAGCAATATAATAAGTGAAAAACTCGCAATTGAGCGTTCGCGGTTTTATGTAGTTTTAACTGTGAAAGGCGCGAAAAACGCGAAAGATATTCCGTGGACAGACGCGGAATATTTTTTGGGGAAAATTGAAAGCCCGGATTTACTGTTATATCTTTGTGAAATGCGTAAAAAATCAGCGGGGTATTTTGATGCAATCACGGACGAGGGCGCGCGCGAAAAAGAAAAAAAACGATTGGAATGGATAGAGGAAAAAATTTTATGCTTACAGCGGAACAGATAATTTCACAGTTTGAAGAATGGGCGCCTATGTCTTATGCGGAAGATTGGGATAATGTAGGCCTGTTAATCGGCGATGCCGGTGCGCCTGTTAAGAAAATTTTGGTTGCGCTCGACGCGACCGAGGAGGTTATCGGCGAGGCGGTTGCGGGTGGATTTGATTTTATTATTTGCCATCATCCGCTTGTGTATAATCCGATAAAGCGCGTTACATCAGCGGATTCCACCGGGCGGAAAATTATTTCGCTGGTGAAAAATGGAATCGGCTGTTTTTGTGCGCATACTAACTTGGATAAGGCAGTCGGCGGCGTTAGCGATTGTCTTGCGGAAAAAATCGGACTCAATTATGTTTCTCCTCTTATAAAGGAAGAAAATGAATGCATCGGAATCGGGCGGGTTGGTTTTATTTCAGAAGAAACAACGCTTTCGCGGCTCGCGGAAAATGTAAAAATTTCGTTGAATCTTCCGTCACTGCGCTTTTCGGGTTCTTCCGATAAAAAAATTAAAAAGGTCGCGATTTGCGGCGGAGACGGTTCTTCCGCCAGATACGTTGACGCCGCGATTTCGCAGAATTGCGACGCGTATATCACCGGCGACTTGCGCTATCACTGCGTTCAGGAAGCGCTTGAAAGCGGAATCGGATTGATTGATATTACGCATTACGGCAGCGAAATTCTTGTTGTTGACGCGATTATTTCGCGGTTCAAAAATCAAGTCGAAATTTTTCCCTCATCTATAGACGGACAGGTTTTCAAGCATATAGGAAACCACTGAGCAGTTTCCGCTTGCACTCGCAGCGAAAAACGGTAAAGCCGCTTTTCATGACAGATTTAAAAAATTGGCTTCAATTCCAAACGTAGCACAGTATTATAAAATTAAATTTGCTCAAAATATATTCGCAGGCTAAATCAGCCCGCGAATTTTTTTTGTAAACTGGGGAGGAAATATAAATGAATTTCAGACGTTTAATCGCAGTTGGTACGGTAGCAACGATGCTTGCCGTTACGGGCTGCTCAAGCAACATTCCCGAACGAAACCACGGCAACAGAAACGGTGAACGTTTAACCGACGCGGTTCACGGACGTGCAGATTCTTACACGAACGGAAGAACAACGGACGGAAGAACGAATCGCGGATTTTTCGGACGCACAACACGCGGAATTAACCGCGCGGCAAGAGGCATCGGTAACACAGCTCGCAATTTCACCGACGGCGTAGGCAATCGCGTTACCCGTACACCGAATCGTTCATTAAATATCGGTCGTCCGCAAGGCAGAATGGGAACAACCTTTCAACGCGGAGCGAACAATCAAACCGCAAGACCGCTTGAACAAAGCACAAACCGCGCCGCAAGACGCAGTGCAAATCGCAACACAAATCGAAACACAAATCACAACAGAACACGCAATACAACACGTAACACGAACAATAATGTTACTCGCAATACAAACCACGGCGTAAGCCGCAATACAAATCAACACGTTACACGTAACGCGGAACAAAACGCAACGCGCAGCACGGATAACGTTAAGCAAAATTCTTCCGCTACCGCTGACCATAGCGTAAACCGCAGCGCAACAGACAATACCGCACATTATAACGTAAATCCGAGCGTATCCGGTCGTCATGACATGGGTCGCACGATGCGCGGTGTTTCCAGAAGCGGCGCAAACCGCTCAACTCGCAACGGACAACGCAGAAACAACCGTATGAACAACAATGTAAACAGTCGTACAGGCAGCCGTATCGAAAGTTCTTCTAACGTAAACCGCGCAACACGTCGCGCAAATAACCGCGCAAACACTCGTGTAAACAACCGTATTGAGAATTCTGCAAACGTAAATCGCAGAACAAACCGCAACATGAATCGCAATACAAGCGCAAACCGTAACATGAGCAGCGGCCGCAACATCAATGTAAGCCGCGGTAACAACGGTAACTACAGCAACTATAACCGCAGCGCATATTATAATCAAAACACCATAACCGGACGCAACACAAACGGTATTGGTTTAGCGAACACAGTTGACGGTACACTTGCGGTAAGCAGTTTTGAAAACGACAATGTAGCCTTCTTCAACAAGCAACAAAAGCCCGTAAAAACTGCACCGCAACAAAGCCCTGCACCCGCTCCTTCAGCCTATGACGATAGTTATTACAACAACAACTATAATAACTACAACAACGGTAACTATGATACCAACGGGAACTATAATACCAACGGTAACTATAATACCAACGGAGACACAAACAACGGCATGAACACCAACACGAATAATACAAACAACGCAAATAACAATACGCAACATGATTCCATACCCGTTGCACCTAACGCAGGCAGAACAAAGTAGTAAATGTATTAATATGTAAATAACAGGAACGGCGCGATATGCGCCGTTTCTGTGTTATTGTTCAGCCCATCGGTCAATTGGTTTTGACAGCAAACAAACGCATTCCACATGCGGTGTGCGCGGAAACATATCAACGGCTTCGATTTTTGAGAGCGTGTAGCCGGCTTCGATTAATGCGGGGATGTCGCGTGCGAGTGATTTGGGTTTGCACGCAACGTAAACGATTCGCGAAGCGGAAAGCGAGGCGATTTTTGCCAAAGCTTTCGGCGCGAGTCCGTCGCGCGGCGGGTCGGCGATTATTGTGTTTGGGGAAAAATTTTCGCGTGCGATAACTTCGAATGCATCGCCTGCGAGGAAATCGCAATTCGTT
>JAIRVD010000063.1 GCA_031254075.1 Clostridiales bacterium | reverse complement strand
CCGTTGTTTGAGTTTAGAATATCGTCAATAGCCGCGCCGTGAGTGATTACGGGAAGTGCGGCTTTTTTGGTCAGCTCGCCGAGAAGCTCCGTGCTTTCCTTGCGAAAGCCCAACACGCGAATATATTGAACACCGCCGTTCCGCTCGAAGAAGTTCATGTCGTCGGCGGAAATCCCCAGAATTATTTGCAGAGCGGCGCGTTGCAATCTTGTGTATGTGTAGCGTTTGGTTTTTACGGCGTTCAGCAAATCGGAAATTTTAAAATGGTCTGCGCACATCCGACGGAATCTGTTTTCCAATCCTTCGCCTAAATTGAAATCACGTGTATATAACAGGAAGCGAAAAATTTCGCTGAAGTCGTCAAGCTCAGGGGGGTTGCCTTGATTCGGTGCCGCAACGACGGGATTGGTTTTCATTTCGTGCCGAATCTTTGTTGCGGAAGGCCCGCCCGGTTTTCTGTGTGTTGTGAAAATTTTCATCGGGTTGCCTAGAAGTTGCAACGCCTTGCAATATTCGATTGCGAGACAGTTGTTAGGTTTTTCAAGCAAGCCTTCGGGGATGTTTTCCAAGCACGCCCCCAAAGCTGTACCCCTTGACGCCGCAAAAGAAAAGCCCGTGTCCAATGCGGAGCGTAAATTATTTTTATACGCAGGCGGTTCTTCCGCAAGCACGCGCGCCGCGCTTTCTATCGCCGCAATATCGCCGCATTCGCTTCCGAAACTCAGCGCGTCAACCACGCCTGTCGCCGCAAGCAATCCGACGCTTGCGCGCGCAAAAAAATCCGCGCCGCCAATTACATACGGCACGGGAATTTCAATCACAATATCCACGCCATTCTCAAGCGCGGTTTTCGTTCGATGCCATTTGTCAAAGACGGCAGGCTCGCCGCGCTGAACAAAATTTCCGCTCATTACACAAATAATTTTTTCGCACGCGGAAATTTTTTTCGTCTCACGCAGATGTTCGGCGTGCCCGTCATGAAACGGATTAAATTCCGCGATTACTCCGACTGAACTCATTATTCACCTGTTTCAAATTGACTGTTATACAAATCCGTATAAAATCCGCCCGACGCGAGCAGCTCTTCATGATTGCCGCTTTCGATAACGTCGCCGTCTTTCATTACAAGAATGAGGTCGGCGTTTTTGATTGTGGATAGACGGTGCGCGATTACGAATGACGTTCGGCCTTCCATTAGTTTGTCCATTGCGGCTTGCACTTTCAGCTCGGTACGTGTGTCAACGGAGGACGTTGCTTCGTCGAGAATCAAAAGCGGCGCGTCGTGCGCCATTACGCGTGCGATGGTGATTAGCTGTTTTTGTCCGACGGAAAGGCTTGTGAACTCATTTAAAACGGTCTCATATCCGTTCGGCATCTGTTTTATCATCTCAAGCAAGCCTGTTGCGTTGCAGATTTCTTCGAGTTTTTCGTCGCTTACATTGTTATTGTAAAGAATATTTTCGCGAATCGTTCCCTCAAACAACCATGTATCCTGCAAAACCATTCCGAATAAATTATGCACATTTTTTCGTGAAATATTGCGAATATCAACGCCGTCAACGGAAATTTTTCCGCTGTCTATTTCATAGAAACGCATAAGTAAATTAACGATTGTGGTTTTGCCCGCACCTGTAGGACCGACTATTGCGATTTTTTGCGTTGGTTTCACATGCGCGGAAAGATTTTTTATTATTTCTTTTTCTTCGTTATAGCCGAATTTTACGTTTTGAAAAATTATTTCGCCGTTGGTGGTTTCCATGGAGCTTTCGATTTCATTTTCCATTTCTTCTTCGTCCAAGAATTCAAAAACGCGCTCGCAAGCCGCCGCGAGACTTTGAATGCTTGCCGCCACCTGCGAAATATTTTGCAGTGGTTGCCCGAACAAACGGATATACAGCATAAACGCGACAATCGTTCCGAACGTAATCGAACCGCGCACCGCAAGCACCGCACCGATAACGCAGACCACAACGTAAGCAAGATTGCCGATAAACGTCATTACGGGCATCATCAGCCCCGACATAAACTGCGCCTTCCACGCGTGATTGAAAAGCTTTTCGTTGCGCTCGTGAAATTCTCGGCGCGCGGTTTCTTCGCCGTTGAAAACCTTGACAATCGTATGACCGCTGTAAATTTCTTCGATATATCCGTTAAGCCCGCCCAATTCTTTTTGCTGATTTACGAAATGCTTTTGAGATTTTTTGATAATTAAAAACACGAAAACAAGACCTATTAACGACGTTGCGATTCCCGAAACCGCAAGTGTTGCATTTGTTAAAAGCATCAAGCTTACCGAACCCGCCAACAGCGCAAGCGAAGAAGCCAAAGTCGATAAACTCATGTTCATCATATTGCCTACGGTGTCGATGTCGTTTGTGATGCGGCTTAAAATATCGCCCGTTGATGTCGTATCAAAAAATTTAAGCGGCAGACGTTCCATTTTGGCGGAAATATCACGGCGCATGTTTTGCGTAATGCGCCCCGCAACCGTAGCCATAATAAATCCCTGCGCATAACTGAAAACATACGCCGACCCGTATAACGCCGCAAGCAACACGCACATTTTTGTAATCTCCGCAATATTAATCTCGCCGCCGAGCCCCTGTGTAATTAAATCCGTGACGTCGCTTAACATGCCCGGCCCGACAAGATTAAATATCGCGCCAATCAGCGACAGCACTATCGAAATACTCACAAGCCATTTAAACTTTCCCAAATATTTTAAAAAGTTCGAATAGGCAAGCTTCATATTCTTGCTCTTATCCATTGACATCATCGGACCGGGCGGCGGCGGTGCGCTGTTTTTGCGTTCTTTCATAGCGTATCACCCCCAAGTTCTTCTTTTGATAATTGCGACAGTGCGATTTCACGGTATGTTTCGCAGTTTTTCATCAGCTCATCGTGCTTGCCTTTGCCGACTATTTTTCCGTGTTCAAGAACGATAATTTGGTCTGCGTTTTTGATTGTTCCGATGCGCTGTGCCACGATTAGCTTTGTTGCCTCGTTTGATTCCAAGTCTTTGCGAAGCGCGCGGTCGGTTCTGTAGTCGAGTGCCGAAAAGGAATCGTCGAAAATTAAAATCTCCGGCTTGCGTGCAATCGCGCGCGCAATCGACAGCCGCTGTTTTTGCCCGCCGGAAAGATTAGTTCCGTTTTGCGCAATCTCTGCGACTTGCTCAATGAAATCTTTCGCCTGCGCGATTTTCACGGCTTGTTGCAAAAATTCATCCGAATTATCTCCAAACGCAACATTAGACTCCACCGTTCCGGAAAAAATAATGCTTTTCTGCGGAACATAGCCTAAAATTTTATAGAGTTCCTTCAATTTATAATCACGCACATCCGTGCCGTTTATTTTTACCGCGCCGTCGGTCGCGTCGTAGAAGCGCGTGATTAAATTCAACAGCGTGGATTTTCCGCTGCCGATTGCGCCGATAAACGCAACGGTTTCGCCTTTCTTCGCCTTAAATGAAATATCTTTCAAAACATAATCGCCCGCGTCGGGATATTTAAATGAACAGTTTTCGAATTCAATTGTGCCGCGTTCCAAGTCGTCATTCCGCGCTTGACGCAGGGTTCCCTGTTCCGTAAGGACAGAATTTCCGTCTTTTATGCTTGGTTCAACCGCCATAACCTCATTAATCCTTCGCGCGGAAACCTGCGCCCTTGGTAAAAAAATAAAAATAAGCGTCATTTGTAAAAACGCCATAATAATTTGCATTGCGTAATTCGAAAAAACAACCATATCGGAAAACAAATCCAGCCGAACCGCGACAACCGCCGCCTGAATCAAATACGCGCCAATCCAGTAAATCGCGAGCGTAAGCCCCGACATTACAAGCGTCATCGTCGGATGCATCAACGCCATCACACGATGTACAATCAGATTCGTGTTTGTCAAATCATCGTTTGCTGCGGCGAATTTTTTCTGCTGATATTCCTCCGCATTATAAGCGCGAACAACGCGAATCCCCGTAATTTCCTCCCGCATAACACGATTCAAATTATCCGTAAGCGTCTGAATTTTTTCAAAACGCGGAAACGCAACAACTAAAATCAACGTCAAATTAACCAGCATAAAAATCACCGCAGCCGACGCCGCAATTGTCCACTCGCTATGTATTCCCGAAATCTTAAAAATCGCCCAAACAGCCAAAATCGGTGCGCGAACAATAATCTGCAAACTCACCGCAACAAACATTTGAATCTGCGTAATATCATTCGTCGTCCTGTTCAGCAAACTCGCGGTCGAGAATTTCCCAATCTCACCAAACGAAAACGACAATGTCTTCTCATAAACATCGCCGCGCAAAGTCTTCGACAAGCCCGTAGCAACAACCGCCGCAAAATACCCCACGACAATCGAAGCAACAATACTTCCAAGTGTAGTTAAAAGCATAAACGCACCCTGCACAACAACATCCGAAACCGCACTGCCCGGCGTTATCACCAATCTCGTAATCTCCGATAAAAACTCCGGCGTTTTCAAATCAAGCCAAACCTGAACTATAATAAAAACCAAACTCACCGTTATAAAAATTCTCTGCCGCCCATCAAATCGCCCGAAAATTTTCAGCATATGTATCACTCCTATTGATAAATACTACCATAACTAAATATAATGACAAGTGTATTACCCTCCGCGTGCGCACCCCGAAGATTTAAGGAGCTGAAATATGACTAAAAAAAATAAAGCCGAACTATGGGCTTTGGCTATACAATTCATAAAATTCGGCATTGTTGGACTGTCGAACACTGCGGTGAATTTCGCGGTTTACTATGTTTTGCTGTTGCTTGGCGTTTACTATGTGATTGCTACCATTCTGGCGTTTGCGGTGAGTGTGATTAACGCGTTTTTCTGGAGCAGCAAATTTGTTTTTAAGAGCAAAGAAAAAAACCTTCCGAAGAAGCTGGCGAAGGTTTATATTTCGTATGGAATCACATTTTTGTTAAGCATGGGAACATTGATTCTGATGGTGGATGTTTTGCAGATTTCGGAGTATATCGCGCCGCTGATAAATTTATGCATTACGGTTCCGCTTAATTTTTTGTTGAATAGGTTTTGGGCGTTTCTCTAATGGGTGGTAGCGTATTGCGCTGAGGGCAAGCAGTGCTTGGCTTGGCAGATAAAAAATCCATATTAGGGCGAAAGAATCGTTGAAGTCGTGCGGAATTACGAAATAACGCGGCAAATTAATCAGTGCAACATTGATATCGCAAAGCGCGAACATAATTAGCCCCGTCATAACCAAGAAGAAATTTGCTTGGTTTCGGTGGTTTTTTATATTTACATAGATATTAAGCATGAACAAAGCGGCATAGAGTGCGGCGAAAATGATAAGATTTTCGAGTGCGAGAGCGGACACCCAAACAGCAAAAAAAGCGCAAAGTAAAAATATTGCGCGTTTTGTAAATTCAACAATTCTGAAAATATAGAAAACATGAGTGAAGCAAAAAATTGCTACACCAATAACATATTGATGCTGCATAACAAGAAAGAAGTCTGCGAAAACGGTGGCACCGAGTCCGCAGACAAGGAAAGCCCAGTCCTTTTTTGAATAGCAACGTATGCAAGAGAATAACGCGACAACAAAGCAAAAAATTATAAAAGCGAATTTAATATCAATAGTCATATTTTAACAATTTCCGTTATAGCCCATATTCCATGTTCACTGCGGGCGGTAATTTGAAAAACCTCGTGCATGAATTGCATGTTTGGCCCTTCGTTTTCGCCGGATGCCCAAACGACTTCGACGATGCCGACGTAATCGTAATTTGTAATCAAATCGCCCGTCGAAACGGAAGCAACATACATCGGGAGTGAGTATAGTTGCGCGGGGGCAAAAAAATCGTCAATTACGGAGGATTCTCTTATCTCGGAGGAAAGTCCGACGATTGAGCCGCGCGCAAGTTCGCCCGATTTATGCGCAAGCATTCCGAGGAACGATTCCACGATGGATGTTTCGGCTTCGTGTCGTCTTGTACCGGGCATATTGTAAAATTGCGAAATATTAATCGGCACACGAACGGACGGAACATCATAATCCACCCGATTTACAATAAATGAATATTCAGAAATATTAACATGGTTTATGCGCGACCAATGCGCACTGATATCGAAAAGCACATCGGTTCCGGTGTTCGGCCCCGGCGGCGCAACACGAGTGTCGCCCGGAATATCAATAAAACCGTTGCCCGTGTCAATTCGCAGAATCATATCGAGATTCACCTGTCTGCGAGAATTATTTTCATCCACACCGTGCAAAGTAAGAACAAGAAACGCGCCCTGTTCCGTCATCTTTTCAAAGAAAAGAGTGTATGGTTCTGTGTGAACAGGCTGCGGAACACGTCTGCTGTATTCCGCACGCTGCTCCGCCGTAACATTGCGGCTGCGTTCATAAATCTGTTCCGGCATTACTTTAATCACGGGATTTATATACGAATAAGTTAAACCGTTAAACGCGGCAAACACGGTGCTTTCAAGGCTTAAAACAGGACCGAATGTCGCCGAACCGATAAGCGTTCCGAAATCATCAAAATGAACGGCGGCATTTTCATTCGTTAACGGATTATACGAAGTTGACAAATCGAAAAGCGAAACAAATGTGCCTTCCGCCTGCGGATTAATACTTATACCGCCCCTCGGATTCGGTCTGTAGCTGAAATGAATCGTACTGCTCGCTCTGTCGAAAACGGCGCGGCGCAAAATAAGCCCGTAATCGTCGGCGGAACCGCCCATGACATTTACAGACTGATTAATAAACGCAGGAACCTCATGAACGGGCGGCGTGGCGAAACGATAGGTGAAACGAATATACTCATCCGTCGTCCTGCATTGAATATGAAGCGTAAGATACATAACATTACCAGCAAGCGGTCCGAATTGCAGAACCGTACCGCTCTCGGGTGCGGCGGTTATATCAAAAGAA
>JAIRVD010000026.1 GCA_031254075.1 Clostridiales bacterium | reverse complement strand
GTTGGATGGCGTTTTCGTTGATAGCTTGGAACTGCGGAGCCATAATAAAAAGGGTTAAAAAAAGCGCGATACCAACAAGAACCTGATTTGGAGGCATTTGTTGGGTGGCCATGGCCTGTCGCGTGAATGAAAGAACGATAACGATTCGTGTAAACGAAGTAAGAAGCACAAGAAGCGAAGGTGCAAGTGAAATAATACTGATTAAAAACAACACCTGCAAAGTAGTAACAACGCTCTCGGGGTCATCCGAAGCCCCTACTTCAACAGAAATTGCGGGAAGAAGGGAAGATTCGGGGTTAAGCAGTCCGGCGGTATTTTCGGGATTAAAAAGATTGGCAGCAAAAACGGATTCACCAAAAACGCAAAAAAGACCCAAGAACAAGGCGAAAGCGACGAAAAATTTCATTTTCTTGAATCTATTCATCATCCACAACACTCCCCTTAGGTTGAATAAACCGGGAAAGAACTTTGGCAAAAGGCGTGTTCAAATTTTTAAAATCGGGGCGTTCGGGTTCGTTGATATGTTCTTTATCAATTTCAGAAAGCAGAGTTATGTTTTCCTTGGTAACGCCGACAACGAGAAATTTATCGCCTGCTTTAACAAGCTGAATAACTGCCTGTCCTCCGACGTTTATAGATTCCAGAACGGACAAATTTCCATTGCGTTGACCCATCATTCGTGAGCCTGCCAATTTTTTCGTAGCAAAATAAGCAAGCGCCGCAACCAAAATGGTGGCACCAAAAAAACGAAGAATACTAAAAAACTGGTCTGCTGCCGTAGTAGTAGACCAGCCTTCGCTAAGAAGAAAAATTAGATTTTCCATAGAAAAACGTTAGCCGATAACTTTCTTTACAGCTTCGATAACCCTATCCGCTTGGAAAGGTTTGACTATAAAGTCTCTCGCTCCGGCTTGAATTGATTCGATTACCATTGCCTGTTGACCCATGGCCGAACACATGATAATCAAAGCACCGCTGTCGGCGGCCTTGATACCCTTGGCGGCTTGAATCCCGTCCATTTCGGGCATAGTAATGTCCAGAATGCACAAATTCGGCTTTAGTTCTTTGTATTTCTCAATTGCCTTAACGCCGTTTTCCGCTTCACCAACAACAGTGTATCCGTTTTTGGTGAGAATATCCTTCAGCATCATGCGCATGAATGCGGCATCATCTACCAAAAGAATTGTTTTGTCGGACATAATTTTTTCCACTCCTTAGCTCTGTATAAATGAGGTTAAATCCTCTTATCTGCACTTATAATTTCGGTAATTCTGATACCGAAGTTTTCATCAATAACAACAACGTCGCCTTTTGCAACAAACTTGCCGTTTACGATAATGTCGATTGGTTCGCCCGCAAGCTTATCGAGTTCCAGCACGGTACCGGGTGAAAACTCCAAAATTTCGGAAATTTTCTTGTATGTGCGTCCAAGCTCTACGCTTATCTCCAACGGAACATCCATGATGATGCCCATGTTTTCCTTCTGCTGATAAATTTCCTGCGGGTCGAACGGAACAAATTGTGCCGTTTGAACATTTTGCGGAAGCGGAGCAGTCTGTGCATACACGGGTTGAGGTTGTGCATACATTGGTTGCGGAGCCGGTTGTGCGTACACAGGGGCTTGTGCAACAGGAGGCGGAGGAGGTGCAACGGGTACGGGTGCCGGAGGCGGTGCAACGGGTGCAGGCGTCGGAGGTGCCGCAACAGGTGCAGGTGCTTGAGCTACCACAGAACCACCACTTTCGCCCATCATCTGGTCTTTTAACATTACAACTAATTCCTTGGCGAAGTCCATCGGATAAATCTGCATAATTTCACTGTCGATTAAATCTCCGATTTCCATTCGGAAGGCGATGCTTACAATCGTTTCGTCGGCGGTAAAACCTGCCGATTCTATAACCGTTCCCTCGGGAGTAAATTCCAACATAAAAGGATGCGGTGTATCAATATCAACCTTTTGCTTAATCATGGAAGAGAGCGAAGTAGACGCCGAGCCTACCATTTGGTTCATGGCTTCGCCGATGGCACTCATGTCTAAATCGTTGAGTTCAACTTCGCCTTCGATGTCGCCTGTTCCACCCATCATCAAATCCGCAATAATTTTAACATCACGGTCTTTCAAAATCAATATATTTGAACCACGAAGTCCTACTTTATATCCGACACGAATTCCGACTGCAGGTCTGTCGTAGCTTGAAGAGAGCTCTCTCCAAGTCATTACATTTACATGCGGCGTTGTGATAAGTACTTTTTGCGACAATAAAGTGAAAAGGGTTGTCGCGGCAGTACCCATATTAATATTTCCGATTTCGCCAAGCACGTCTTGGTCTTCGGCAGAAAGACCATCCACACTCGGCAAACTGTCTCCTAAATCTTCCATAACATTTCCAAGCAGGGCATCAAGTTCGGCTTGAGAAAGCATGTCACCCATTTTTTAACTCCTCCCTCTCAATCAAATCCGTGATTTGAACCGCATACTTGCCTCGGCTTGGTCCCGGTTTTGCATGGAATTTATGCATCTTGCCTATTAAAACACTTACATCGGAACTTACATATGAATCAAGCGGAATTATATCTCCGACCTGTAAATTGATAAAATCGTTTACCATAATTCTTGACGTGCCAACTTGTACCGACACGGGAACTTTTGCGCGTTCAAGCTCTATCTCCAGTCTTTCGCGGTACATATCTTTATTTTCTTCTTCCTTCTGACCATACCAGAATCGAGTATACAACCTGTCAACAATAGGTTCAAGCACTCTGTGCGGTAAACAGAAAGAAATATTTCCTTCCGAGGTACCAATTTTTATAGTAAGAACTACCAAAGCTACTTTATCCGTAGGCGCAATAATTTGCGCGAACTGAGTATTCGTTTCTATTTTTTCCAAACGCGGACGAAGCGGCAACACACCTTCCCACGGTTCTGGCAGGAAAGATAAAATTTGCAGCATCACGCGCTCAAGAAGAATTTTTTCGATTTCGGAAAAGTCTCTCATTTTGTTTATTCCAAATCCCGGACCGCCTAAAATTCTGTCGATTATCGCGTATCCGACATTGCTGGACATATCGGCGATCACTGTACCCTTCAACGGAGCAAGTTCAATCATCGAAAGAATAACAGGGTTTGCTAAGGCAACGTTAAAGTCGCGGTACATAATTTCTTCCGAGCTTGAAACCTCAAGATGCGCCGCGGTACGTAAATATCCTGTTAAGAAAGACGAAGTGCTTCTTGCAAAGTTGTCAAAAATATTTTCAAGTGTACGTAACTGTTCTCTGTTAAATTTCGACGGGTTGGCAAAATCATATGGTCGCGCTTCTTTGGCTTTTAACATCATCGGCGGGGCATCAGAAATTCCCTCGTCGCTTGACATCATCTGATTAAGCAGTGCATCTATCTCGGCTTGTGAAAGAATATCACTCAATTAAAGTCACCTGCTCTCTATTGACCTCTCACGACATTCCATTCGTTAAAGTAAATAGCTACTATTAAATTTGATTCAAAAGATTCCTGCAGTCTTACTTTTATCATTTCGGCCGCCGCTGCTCTGCCTTCAACTGTTCTTACTTCATCGTATGTCAGAACGCCGAATATATTGAAAACATCATTTCGGGCTACAGAAAGCCTGTTTGTCAAAGTTGTTTCAAACGCGTCAACCTCATCTTGGCTAACCGTATCGTTAATTCCTATAACTACCTCTGCAAGTATACTGTCAGACCTCCCGTTCGGACCGAGAGCCAAATTTGCTACTACCTGGTTAAGGGAAACAAGACGCATATTACTCGCTGTAACTACTTCTGTTGTAATCGGCTCTGCAGGATTAACAGTCAGTTCGGGGTTGGGACGGGACGAGCCTATTAGCCAAACACCTACGCCAACTACTGTTCCCAACAACAATACTAAGAGTGCGATTATAATCATCATCATCAGCTTGCTCTTGTCCATAAAAACCTCCCACTTGCATTATTGTATTATTTCAAATTTTCATAAAAATATCATGTTCCGGGAATTGAGAACCATCCGCCAATTACCCCGCCTGCCGTCACTTCTTGAGTGTAAATGGTAATCTCCACTCTGCGATTACGTGCATGGGCTTCGGGGGTATTGTTTGTGTCAAGAGGGAAATATTCCCCTCTGCCCAAGCCGGCAATCATTTGAACATCAATTTCATGATTAACAACAAGGTGTTCAACTACAGAAGAGGCACGCGCACCTGAAAGTGTCCAGTTGCTTGGAAAAACCGCACTGTTTATAGGACGAGTATCTGTATGTCCTTCTACAATTATACCGTTTCCTCTTGATTCAAAGTCTTTAAGTACGGGACCAAGATTATTTAATGAGACAATCGCATCAGGCGTAAGTCTCGCTTGCCCCGAATTAAAAAACACTCCGCCATAATCATCCATACGTATACGAATATAATTTTCGCCGATTTCTACGGTATATGGACCCACCTGTCCGGGATTTTCATTGTTGCCGGGTTCAACAGGCAATATGTCCGCCATGTATGTCATAAAAGTATTCATCATATCGCCTGCGGTATCGCCTTGGTGTTCGACGCCGCCCGCACTGCCCGAGCCGGGGTCGCCGGTTCCGACATCATCGCCCGGCGCACCTATAATCGGAGGTTGTGGTTGGGGAAGAATATCACTCCCTGCACTAATAAGGGTGTCGCCGCCCATACCGACATTCACACTGTCTGCGCGTCCTGTAGCAGCGGCAAAGCTTGCTTGAAATCGTTCAAACAATTCCTGGTCGGTTTGTGACATGGAGTACATTAAAACAAAGAACGCAAATAAAACGGTAAACATGTCGGCATAACTCGCCATGTAACCGGGCAGAACAGCATTTGGATTTGATGCACTTCCTTTTTTACGCTTCATTATTCATCAACTCCCCCGGGTCCGGGCTTACCTCCGCCCCCGCCGCTCGCTCCTACGCCTCCGCGCAATGCGGGCGCAAGGAATGATTTTAATTTTTCTTCGATAATACGAGGGTTTTCGCCTGCCTGAATGGAAAGCATTCCCTCAACCATAACCGTTCTGAAGAGAATTTCTTCTTTACTGATGTCTTTCAATTTTGACGCAATCGGGTTAAATAAGAAATTCGCCATAATACACCCGTAAAACGTCGTTATAAGAGCAACCGACATCATCGGCCCCAAAGAATCGGGGTCGTCAAGGTCGCCAAGCATAAGTATCAATCCAACCATCGTACCCACCATTCCCCATGAGGGTGCGTATGTCGCAAGTGCTTCAAAGAACGCGGATACGCCGCTGTGGCGTTCGTCTGTGTAGCCGAGTTCCGTTTCCATAATTCCTTTAACGAGTTCGGGGTCGGTACCGTCAACAATGAGCATGATTCCTTTTTTCAAGAATTGGTCGCCCATGTTTGCCGCGGATTCTTCAAGAGCGAGAACGCCCTCTTTACGTGCGGTGTTCGCGAGTTGAACAACCGTGTCGATTGCGGCGGCAGGGTCTAATACCGGAGGTTTAAACGACACCACACCCGCCTTAAACGAGCCGATAAAATTTTTTAATTTTACGCTTACCAGCCCGGCGGCAAAAGTTCCGCCGACAACTATCATTAACGAAGGACCGTCGATAAAGGCACCTATTCCTGATATTTGACCCCCGCTGGTAATAAGTATGGAAGCTAAAATGAATACTGTACCTAAAACTAATCCAATAATCGTTCCGAGTTCCAATTTTTACAACCCCTCTCGGGTTAGTCGATTTTTACTTTATTGATACGCCCTTTATATTCAACTACTTTTTTCAAAATTTCGTCAACAGTGTCAAGAACTATGATTTTGCGTCCTGTTGTGGTGGTAAGGGTGGTGTCGGGTGTTGATTCGATTAACTCAATCAGGTCACAGTTTACAACGATGTCCCTGTCGTTAATTTTCGTGACTGTTATCATAACAACGCATCTCCTTTTGATTATTCTTGCGTTCTCGCGTAGCATATCATAAGAAAATGTTGGATACAATGTTTTTTAAATTTTTCGCATTAATTTTTCGTTAAAAAAATGCGCGGGTTGACGCAGAAATTAATCAACCCGCGCTTTTCTTATTTTATCGTTTCAAATTAACAAGTTCCTGAAGCAATTCGTCCGAAACGGTAATCGTCCTTGATGCGGCTTGGAATCCGCGTTGTGTTGTTATCATTTCGGTGAACTGTTCGGCAAGGTCTACGTTCGAACCTTCGAGCGCGCCGCCAATCATTTGTCCGATTAAGCCGACGCCGTCGAACGCACCCGAGTTTGCCGTCGTGCGCCAGAAGCTGTTTCCGACGCGTTCAAGCCCTGCGGGGTTGCTGAAGAACGCCAACGGGACTTGACCTAAAATTCTGTCGCGTCCGTTTGAATAGCGTCCGTAAATTGTTCCGTCCGCACCCACGGAAATATCCGTAAGGGTACCGGGACCGCCGCCGTCCATTCTGAGTGCGCGAATGGATGTGTTTTCTTGTCCGCGTTGACCGAGTTCTTGGAAATTAAATGTAAGAACACCGGGCTGGGTGAGTGTGGTATTGCTTGGCGGCGGTGGTTCATAGGAAGACGTTACTCCACCTGTATTACCGAATGTCGCGGCGGGCGCAACTTTTGCTATGGGAACAATATCAAATTCAAAAACATTACCGTTCATCCAGTTATCGGCTGCTGCCATAGGCCAACCTGTTGCAGCGGCAGTATTGAAAGTTACAGGAATAGGATTGCCGCTGACGGCATCCACGTCCGCGCGTCCGATACCTACTAAATCACCATTTGAATTAAACGCTATTGTTGCGACGGTGTTCATGTTGTCTTGGAAATCCGAAATTGATCCTCCTGCTGTAATATCCGCTCCGCCTAAAAGACACATGCCGATAACAACCGGGTTCTTGCGGTCGCCTTCGAGATATGCCAGCACTCCTTCTTCCATTACTGGAGGAGGTCCTGCATCAACTTCGACTGAGCCGGTTTGCAATTCCATTGTCCAATAGCTGTACGGTGAATCGGCAGCAGTTGACATATCTTTGTGGTAAACGTAATCAATGTTTACAACATAGGAATTACCCAAGCTGTCATAAATCGTCATCGGAACGGTTCTGTATTGTTCTTCAACGCCGTTTCTGATTCGAGTTGAAAGCTGTGTGGAGTTTAAGTTTCCTGCGATGTTTACTTGAGTGGTAGGTTCGGAAGGCATACTTTGCTTATCACCCGACAGCGAAATCGGTGCGAGCAAACCGCGGTCTACCGCATACCCGCCCGGTGTGTTCGGGTCGGCAACGGTTCCCCAGCCCATCAGCATGTTTCCGCCGATGTGAAGATTCCAGTCTGCATCGCGTTCGATTCTTCCCGCGCGTGTGAATAAATTCGCACCGCCTCTGTCTTGTACGATGAAGAATCCGCCGCCTTCGATTGCAAGGTCTAACGCGTTGTCTGTGCGGCGGGCGATTCCTTGCTGCATCAAGTTATCTATCGAAGCAAGTTTTAAACCAAGACCAACTTGCTGCGGGTTTGTTCCCGAACGTCCGAATTGTGGGTCGGGTCCCGAAGCGCCTTGCAAGTTCTGATAAAAAGCATCGGCAAAAGTCGCGCGTTGCGATTTAAAGCCGTCTGTGTTTACGTTAGCGATATTGTTCGCTATAACGTCCATTTTCGTTTGGTGTACCCTTAATGAAGAAACACCTGAAAACATGGAACGCATCATATTAAAAACCTCCTTAAAGGTACGTAAGCTGTAAAAGACTTCCGTCTGTCGTTCGGGAAGATGAAGCCCCCCGTAAGGGTCCGGCTTAAACGATTACAGCTCCGTCTATATTGCTGAAAATATTTTCTTGCGCTTGGCTGATTGCGGTAATTACGGTGCGGCTTTTTACGTTTACGACCAGCGCAACGTCGTCAACCAGTACCAAAGAATCGCGGATGCCTTTTTCATTTGCTTTTGAAATGCCGTCTGTTACGCGGTCGATTTGTTCGCCCGACAGGTTGATGTTTCTGTCGTTAAGACGCAGCGACGCATGTTTTGAAAAATGAACCGGCGTTTCCATTTTGCTTCCGAGAATATCGCGGAAGTTAATTGAAGCTTCGGAATTTTCCGTTTTGCGCGTCGTTGTTTCTAATTGCGCGGCACCGACTTTCGCAAGATGCATGTTGTTTATCATATTTCCACCTCGCGATTATTCCGATTTTGGTGCGCGACTTTCGAGATAGGCGAGCATATCAATTTGACGAAGATTATCGTCGCCCGGCACTTCTGCGTTAAGGAAAGGAATGCCGCCTTGCATCGAAATCGATACGACTTTGCCGTTAACAACATCGCCGAATGTAAGTGTGCTTCCGATAAACGTAAGCGCGTCTACAACGTTGTTGATAAGTTTTGCTTGAATGCGGCTGCCGTTGTCGAATAAAAGATGCATTGTTTCGTTGTTGTTCGTTATTTCGATTCCCGTGAGAACATCGCCGTGCGTGAACTTTGTCGAACCGATTAGACGCATGTCGTCCGCAATTGCAAAAATATCGTTCGGGAAATTTAGTTGGATACTGCCTACATGCAGAACCGCTTTGTCGCCTTGCACCGAAATGGAATCAACCTTGCCTTCAACGAACTCAAGTGTTTCGCCGTTCATTGTGAAGCCCATAACTGTTTTGCCCATTAAATCGGTGGCGCGTTGACCTTGAACTTGACTGAAAATTTCATGCAACTGGGCAGACAAGAAGAAGTCTTCGGAAATTTCAGAAACGGAACCGAACGGAACGTCAATAATTTTTCCTTCGCCGGTCGCAACCGCGAGATAAACGGTGCTTCCTTGGAATCTTACGGAAGTAACGAGTCCTTGTTCGATGTCGATTCTTTCGCCCGACGTG
>JAIRVD010000370.1 GCA_031254075.1 Clostridiales bacterium | reverse complement strand
AATCGCGGACCACAGCACAAGATTCGGATTAAAAATAAAAATCGCGGTCGCGCAAAACGCCGCGGCAAACGAAAAAATTCGTTTAACGGAAGCGTAAAGCAACGCCGCGGAAAGCGCGTACAAAACATAATTAAACAAAATCATATAACGTGCACCGACGCCGAATATATTATAAACCGCTCGCGTCACCATAAAAAACGGAAACCACCCGGGAAACCGCGAATAATAAAGCTGAAAATAGCTCTCTGTATCGCCGGGGTTTTGCGCCAAAAATAAAAACGCCTCATGCGCCCGTCCGAAATCTTGCATTTGCGATGTTTTAAAAATTTGCCGTATGATAATTCTAATTAATAAGCCAATCAAAATAACCGTCGCAACATAAAACCATTGTTTTAATTCAGAATTATGCTCAAGCCTCGCGCCGAAAACCGCATACAAAAACATCATTAACGCATACAGCAAAATAAAACATGAAGCCGTAAGCCAAGAA
Organism: Clostridiales bacterium; assembly: GCA_031254075.1. Classification (GTDB taxonomy): domain Bacteria; phylum Bacillota; class Clostridia; order Lachnospirales; family WQUN01; genus WQVC01. The sequence continues at coordinate 4,845 of JAIRVD010000370.1, read as the reverse complement.
GCCCCGACGGAACCAACCAAACTAAAACCGGAAAACACCAAAAGCCACAGTGCGTTTAATACGAAAAATAAAGCGTACAAATGCAACACCCAATCTGAGTTTCGCCAAGATATTTTTATGCGTATAAATAATAATGTGCGCCGAGTGGAATAAAACCCAAAAATTTTTCAAGCGGAATAAAAATCCTTAACGCATTGGGAAAAAAAATCGTATAAATAATTCGCGAAGGGTGAAAGCCGGAATTAATTAATATTCTTTTAATTGATTTCGGCTTTATTAAATCAGCGTTTTTATCAACGGGTTTTTCATATTTCGAAAAAACATGACGCGTTGCGGGATTGTATGGATTTAATTCAAAAATAAAAATTTTCGCGTTTGCGCTCATCTGCGATTTAATTGCTTTTATAATTTCCAAATGTTCTTCGCTTGGCGCGTGATGAAAAACTCCGGCGATGAATACCAAGTCAAAAGTTACGCCAAGCTGAGACAACGCGCCGGCTTTTATCCAATCATTTTCCAATGCGGCGTAAGTTGCGCCGCTTGTTTTCGTTTTTGCCGTTTCAATTGATTCACTCGAAATATCCACCCCGAAAATTTGCGAATCGAGAAAATGTTTTTGCAAATAAGGCTCAACGTCGCCCACGCCGCAGCCGAAATCCAAAATCGTTTTAGGCGCGAAATTCTGCTTTTTGCAAATTCTAAAAACTTCCTTAACCTTGTATTCCAAAAAATATTCCCTGTCAAACCCCGAACCCTTGATTAAATTCCCATGCCAGTCGTCATAACTGTTTGCAAGCTTATCAAATTCCGCGTTCATTCAAGTTTCTCCGAAAAATTTCTGCAATCGCCCACAACGGCTTTTGCAATTGAGTTTTTAGTATGCATAAGTCACGCTCCCATTATCAAAAGTATTTCCCGGACAATTTTACACGCCGCCGCGGCAGAAATTCCGCTTGCGTCGTAATTCGGCGAAAGTTCAACGACATCGCAGGCGACTATGTTTAAATCTTTCAATAATAAAACGGCATTGTGAAGCTCTTGAAATGAAACGCCGCCGGGTTCGGGGGTGCCGGTGCCGGGGAAGACGGAAGGGTCAAGCACATCAAGGTCGAGCGAAAAATAAACGGGCTTGCCTTTTAACAGGTTGACGAATTCGCCGTTTTTTTTCAAGTCGAATTTATGCATCGTCGTGTGTGTTTTTGCGAAATGAAATTCCGCCGCATCACCTGAGCGAATTCCGCATTGAAAAATTTTTCTGTCGCCGACGATTTCCCAAGCGCGCCGCATAACGGTTGCGTGAGAAAGTTTTTCGCCAAAATAATCATCACGCAAATCCGCGTGCGCATCAAAATGCAGAATATGCAAATCGGGAAATTTCTTCGCAACAGCACGAACCGCCCCAAGCGTAACAAGATGCTCGCCGCCGAGCATAAATGGTTTTTTCGTGGTTTTCGTGATTTTCGCGGTTAATTCTTCAATGATTTCCAACGCGCGAATCGAATTACCAAACGGCAATTCCAAATCGCCCGCGTCCGAAATCCTCGAATTGAGCAAATCCTTCTCCTGATACGGGCTGTAAGTTTCTATCCCATAAAAATTTTCACGAATCGCGCTTCCGCCAAAACGCGTGCCGGGGCGGAATGAAGTCGTCGAATCAAAAGGAGCGGAAAACATTACGATTTCCGCTTCATCAAAAGATTTATTCCAAATCGGGTTCGACATCGCTTAAAAGCTCCTCTACATAATTGGGCAGATAAAACGCACCCTTATGCAAATTTGTATTGTAATAACGCGTCGAAATTTTCAGTGCGTTCCACTTCGCCGCGTTTAAATTCTTCGTTGGGTGCAAATTTTTCGCGGCAAAACCAAAAAGCCAATGCCCCGAAGGATATGTCGGAATATGCGCCTGATAAACGCGGCTTATATCAAATGACTGAACGATTCGCTTGTGCGCGCGCTTAACCATCGCGGCATCTTTTTCGTAAAACGGGCTTTCATGTTGGTTGATTAATATTCCGTCCGACTTTAACGCCTTAAAGCAATTTCCGTAAAATTCCTTGGAAAACAGCCCTTCACCCGGACCGAACGGGTCGGTCGAATCCACAATTACGATATCATATTCGTTTTCTTTGCTGCGCACAAATTTTAGTCCGTCTTCGTAAAAAATATTTACTCGCGCGTCGTCAAATCCGCACGCCGTTCTCGACAGAAATTCTTTGCAGACTTTTACAACTTCGTCGTCGATTTCCGCAACGTCGATTTTTTTTATTTGTTCGTATTTCGCAAGCTCGCGCATTACGCCGCCGTCGCCCGCGCCGACTACCAGAATATTTTCTGCGTGCGCGTGCGCCGCCATCGGCACATGCGCAATCATTTCGTGATAAATAAATTCGTCCTTTTCCGTAAGCATAATAAAACCGTCGAGCGTCAAAAACCGCCCGAACTCGGGAGAATCAAAAATTTCAATGCGCTGATATTTGCTTTGAATACAGCACAACTGCCGGTCAACTTTTATCGAAAGCTTCACATTCGGCGTGTGCATTTCGTTAAACCAAAGTTCCATTGAGCTACTCCAATACATTTATATTTTCGATGCTCATATCCTCGCAACCCGTCAGCGAACAGCCTTTTTCCTTTGCGTAAGAGATATAATTCACGATTTCGGCGGTAATTTCCTCACCGGGTACGATTATGGGAATTCCCGGAGGATAGCACATAACAAATTCGGCACAAATTTTGCCGACGCATGACGCAAGCGGAAGCATTTTTTTCGGAAGATAAAACGCCTCCTGCGGCGCGGCGCGGACAATGGGCGGGATATATTCCTGTTTCATTATATCCATTTCTTTGCGGGAAAAACGCCGCTTAACTTCCGCAAGTGCGGAAATCAGCATTTCGATGTTTTTATGATTGTCGCCGATTGAAACGTAGGCAAGAATATTTCCGATATCGCCGAATTCAATTTGAATATCGTATTCGTCGCGCAGAATATCGTAGACTTCGATTCCGGCAAGCCCTGTTCCGAGAGTATTTACCGCCAGTTTCGATTTATCAAAATCAAAAACAGAGTTATCGGAATTTATAAGCTCCTCCGCAAAAGCATAATAGCCGCCGATTTTATTTATTTCACTGCGGGCGTACTCGGTTAGTTTTAGAACGTCGGAATAAATTCTTTTTCCGTTAAGCGCAAGATTGCTTCGGGAAATATCAAGGCTTGACATTAAAATATAAGACGCGCTTGTTGTCTGTGTAAGATTAATAATTTGCCGCATGTAGTTTGCGTTAATATTTTTTCCGCACAGCAAAAGCGAGCTTTGCGTAAGCGAACCACCCGATTTATGCATACCTACCGTTGCAATGTCCGCACCTGCGTGAATGGCGGCGCACGGAAAATTTTCGCCGAAATAAAAATGAGTGCCGTGTGCTTCGTCGGCGAGAACCGCCATTCCGTGTTTATGCGCAATCGTGGAAATTTCCGCGATATCGGAGCAAATTCCGTAATAAGTCGGATTATTAATTAAAACAGCCATCGCGTCGGGATTTTCCAGAATCGCTTTTTCGACTTTTTCAACCGAACATCCAAGCGCGATGCCGAGTTTTTCACTTGCGCCGCATTCGATGTACACGGGAATCGCTCCGCACAAAACCAGCGCATTTAAAACACTGCGGTGAACATTGCGCGGCAGAATTATTTTTTCGCCGCGTTTCACCGCGTAAAAAATCATGGCTTGAACGGCGGAGGTTGTTCCTCCAACCATAAAAAAGGCGTTTTCCGCCTTAAATGCCTGTGCCGCAAGTTCTTCCGCTTCCTTAATAACGGAAACCGGATGACATAAATTATCAAGTGGCTTCATGGAATTTACATCAATTGAAAGGCACTTTTTGCCCAGAAAATCGCGTAAATTGCTACTGCCCTTACCCCTTTTATGCCCCGGAATATCAAAAGGAATTGTTCGGTTGTTTTCCAATTCTTCCAACGCGTCGCGAAGAGGAGTCTTATATTGTTCATTCATAGATATTTTTTCCGCTGAAAATTTCAATCATTTCCTGGCGCAAATTGTGAGTAATCGTAAGCCGCGACATCGGCGGAACTTCATACGCGTCGGTATTGAACAGATAATTTTGCAAATGGATTTCCTTGATTAACATTTTTGTATGAAAAATATTCGATTGATAGACGTTTACATCTACGGCATCGTAGCGTTCCAACACCTTCGGATTGATAAAATCCTGAATCGACGTAATTTCGTGGTCGATGAAAAGTTTTTTTCCGTTTAACTCGCGCGTAAAGCCGCGCACGCGATAATCCATTGTGATAATATCGGAGTCAAAGCTTCCTATTAAGTAGTCCAAAGTTTTAAGCGGCGTAATTTGCCCACATGTTGCGATGTCGATGTCCACGCGAAACGTCGCGATGCTCGTGTCGGGATGAAATTCCGGATACGTGTGAACCGTTACATGGCTTTTGTCCAAATGCGCAACAATTGTTTCCGTCTTTTCTTCGCCCGCGGAACGGCGCGTTTCATCCGCAATTAAAATAGTTACGCTCGCGCCCTGTGGGTCGTAATCCTGTTTCGCGATATTTAAAACCGTCGCGCCAATCATGTCCGTTACGTCGGTCAAGATGCTCGTAAGCCTGTCTGAGTTATATTGCTTGTCGATATACGCAATATAATCCTGCTGCTCACGCGCCGTTTTCGCATAGCACACATCGTAAATGTTAAAACTCAAAGATTTTGTTAAATTGTTGAAACCGTAAACCTTCAATTTCGATTCTGTTTTCTCGGACATCTTATCAACTCCTGTCTTCGCTGCATTATAAAGCAAAATATAAAATATGTAAAA
>JAIRVD010000379.1 GCA_031254075.1 Clostridiales bacterium | reverse complement strand
CATCGGGAAGCATTATCTGAATGAAGGTTCTGAGCTTGTTGCAACCATCAACCCATGCGGATTCTTCGAGTTCCTTCGGCATATTGCGGAAATATTGGCGCAACATAAAAATATACAGTCCGTTACGAAGCCCCATCGCCGTCGCCGAAAGCATAAGATATCCCGAGAGTTTATCCGTAAGTATCAGCGGACTGATACCCAAAAGCGGAAGCAGTCCAAAAAAATCAAAGAAACGAAAATGCAAAAATATTGAGTTTCGTATAACCTGCGGCGGAACAAGAACCGTTAAAATAACGCAGGCAAACCAGAATTTTTTCAGCGGAAAATCAAATCGTGCGAAACCGTACGCAACCAAAGTACAAGCTGCAATTTGCAAAATCGAAACAAGCGCGGTGGTAATCACCGAGTTCGTAAGCGTACTCCAATAATTCATGAGGTTGGATGATGCCGCCAAACGATACTGGTCGAATGTTGCGTTTCTCGGAATCGCGATAACTGTCGGGTCAAATAAATCCGCTTCCGACATTATACTGTTCGAAAATTGATGAAACAGCGGCTGAAGAATTAAAAAGCACAACCCGAAAAGCAAAATCGTCGTAAACACTGCGGTAAAAATTCTTGCCGCATCTCTTTTCAAAAGATAATTGTCATCGGTTGCGCGATTACGCGCCAAATCTCTTCCGATGCGTCCTTGATTTTTCTCCGAATTAGTCATAATAATACACCAACCTTGAAATAATAAACGCAAGAACGCCGAGAATCGCGGCGATTATAAGGAAGTAACTCATTGCCATCGCGGTACCGTAACCGTATTCGGCAAACTCAACTACCGAACGCTGAACCATTTCCATAACCGCGCTGTCTGTGCGAACCATGAAGTCGATGATGGAATACACAACTGCTACAAGAATCATCGGGGAAATCATCGGGAAAGTGATTTTCCAGAAATTTTCCCATCCCGTTGCGCCTTCGATGCTCGCGGCTTCGTAAATGCTTACGTTAATTGATTGAAGCCCTGCAAGGAAAATCAATATTTGTATACCGCTTGCCATCGCGATATCATAAATTTGGTTAATTATCGCAAGCAGGTATTCCAAAAAATCGCCCATGCCCGAGCCGCCCACAAAGTTTTCGAGCATTCTCTCGATTACGCCCGTTACGCCCGCGCGAAGCGTGTTAGCTTCTTGAATTTGCTCCGAAACCATCGTCAGCAGCGTATTGTTTGTTTCAATTCCGACCAACACACCGCTTGCCAAAATTACAGGCAGGAAGAAAACTGCCCGTACAAACCCGCGCCCCGGAAATTCCCGGTTAAGCAAAACGGCTATGAATAAACTGAAAATCAATATCGCGGGTACAAGAAACACCATTGCCATAATTTCATCCACTATTGCACGCGTAACTTCGGGTTCAATCGCGAAAACACGATTGTAATGCCCTATCAACGAGCGCGTTGTTACTCTCGGCACACTTCGTATAATTAATTCTTCTCCCGTTTCTGCCAACGCAAATCCTGTTGTTTCCAATTCATCGTCAACGGTCGAAGTCAACATATTAAGCTCTATTCCTTGCGCTTGCACTTCCGCAAATATAGTATCTCTTCTGACTACAGGGTCTAAATCAAGCGATGCCCAACCGCTGTATATTATTTCTCCGGTTTCGGACACTTCAACTGCGACGTCTCCTGTATCTTCGGTTATCCAAACCACGTTGAACCTGTTATTGGCAGTGTCCAGAGTTACAACAGAAAAAGACATCTGCACCGCTTCAACAAGCGGATATGCCATGAACATTACAAAACCGATTACAAAAGGCAAGATAAACATATACCCCGCAATTGCATTCTTGCCTGCCATAGTAATACCGCGCTTGGCGGGTTTTTCTGATTTATCCAACTCCGAATCCCTCCTTATCGTACTTCCCAAGACCTTGCGCGAAGTTCTACGCCTGTATCCGTTACAAAATCATTATCTGTTACATTTACATAAACGCGTGTTTCGTCTTCGTAAACGGTTACGGTAACGCCGCCGACACGATTTAAAACTTGGTGGTCGACGATATATTGATTGTATAAATGCCCTAAATTATCTACATATTCTGTGTACAGCCTGTTTGCGACATGATTCCAGCGACCGAATTCGTTAGCGAAATATCTGCGGTAACGCGTGACTTCGATTTCCGCAGTCGGAACATCCATGAAGCTGAAATGCAATAACGCTCCGGCTTCAATGCTGTACAGATAATGCGTTGAATTATCCTCTGCGAGGTTTAGCGGACGCCCCGCGAACGGAACCAATCCGTGCAGCGCGATTTGATAAAAAGGAACTGATATGTCGGTGATATTAAAACTTTGGTCGGAAACGGGCATCCCGGTTATGTAATCCGCGAAGGGTACCGCGTAAGCGAAGCCGTAATCCAGCCATATTCCCGTATTGTTTGTTTTCAATTCATCAAGCAAATCAATCCGCATGTTCATGGATTTTTCGCGGCTTATGAAGGCTTTCTCGTTAAAATCCCCGGATAGCACGCTGCCCATCG
>JAIRVD010000312.1 GCA_031254075.1 Clostridiales bacterium | reverse complement strand
TGACCCATTCGGCGAGGTACGCACGCTAACGCTTCTTGATATTGAAACACAACGCACGCAACCGTTTTCGGTGCCCGACAACGCAATAATCAGCGACCGCCTTAACCAACCGCGAACCTTCTCGGAACTTCGCATAGGAAACATGGTTGACATCGAATATGACACCAGAACATTTGAAATAATTTCACTAAACCAAAGCCGTCGTTCATGGGAACGCCGCTCTCGCACCAATGTTCAAATTAATATCGGCAATTTTGAAATATCCTCGGGCAACGAGACTTGGACCTTCAATAGCCAAACGCTTGTGCTTTACAAGGGCGAACCGTTTTCGATAAGCCAAATTCGTCCGATTGATTCCGTGACAATGATTGGAATGGACGATACAGTATGGCTTGTTCAGCTTGACGCCGCGCACGGATTTTTGCAGTTTACAAACGCGGATATGATTGTTAACGGTTCTGTGATGGTCGGAAACAGTTTAATTTTGGCGTTGGACGATATTACTGCGGATATTGAACTCGCCGAGGGCACGCATCGCATCATGGTCGAAGGTGACAATATTGAAACTTATATCGAAAATATTGAAATAATACAGGGGCAGACAATGCGCGTTAATTTGGGTGATGCCCAGCTTCGTGCCGCGCTTTTGCAAATCGTCGTAACACCCGATGACGCGCAGGTTTTCGTAAACGGCGAGCTTCATGACAATTCCGAACTCGCACTGGTTGAATTCGGCGAAAATATTGTTCGCGTAGAACGTCACGGCTATCACACGCAGGAGGAACGATTTGTAGTTGAAGACCCAATCGGCAGTGTAGTTTTCCATATGACGGAAATTGTGACGGATATTACGCTTTCGATTTTCACGTCTCCTTTTTATGCGGATATTTATATTAATAACGCATATGTCGGGTTATCTCCGGTCACACAAACCGTTACGCCCGGAACGTACACCGTACGCGCGCGCATGACGGGCTATGGCGAAAGAACAATTGTAATTGAAGTAACCGGGAATGAAACGGAAGAAATTATGCGCTCGCTTATTCTAGAGCCAAGCAATCCTGACCCCTTTGCGAATATGCCGCCGCCGGATGATGTTGACCCGCTTCAGCAAACGCCGACTCCTATGCCGACGCAAACGCCCGTTCCTCTGCCGACATTGCCGCCGGAAGGCTCACCGCCGTCGGACGAACCGCCGCCGGGTGACGCAAATGTCGATATTCCGTGGTGGCAGTTGCTTCCGCCGTGATGAATTTTGATATTTCGGAAGAACTAAAAAAAATTCCGAATCTGCCCGGCGTTTATATTTTCAAGGATGAAAACAACGCAATCATATATGTAGGAAAAGCCGTTAATCTTCATAATCGTGTGCGAAATTATTTTCAAAAATCAAGCGACGCGAAAACATTTCGCTTGGTGCAAAATATTTCGCATTTCGAATATGTTGTTACCGATACCGAAAACGAAGCTTTTATTTTAGAAAATAATTTAATAAAATTGCATTGGCCGAAATACAATGTACGCTTAAAGGACGACAAGGCATATCCGTATATAAAAATTACGCGCGAACGCTTGCCGCGAATTTTATTTTCGCACAGGCGCGGAAAAGATAAGGCGAAATATTACGGTCCGTTTGTTTCAAAGCCGTATGTGCGCGAAATGTTGGATTTGATTCACAGACTTTGGTCACTCAGGCGTTGTTCAAAAATTTTTCCGCGTGATTTTGAAAAAAACCGTCCGTGTTTGAATTATCATATCGCAAATTGCAAGGCTCCGTGCAATCGTCTTCTTTCCGAAGAAATGTATAATAACTTTGTGGCGGAAGCGGAAAATTTCATTCAAGGCAAAACCACCGATGTTCTTTCACGGCTGACGCGAGAAATGAATGAAGCCGCCGAAGCAACGGAATTTGAGCGAGCCGCCGAATTACGTGATACAATAGCGGCGTTAAAGTCGATTACGGAAAAGCAAAAAGTCGAAACAGGCGCGGATGACAGAGATTTTATTGCAATGGCGCGCGAAAACGACGAAGCGTTAATGCAAATTTTTTTTGTACGCGACGGAAAACTTTCCGGACGCGAACATTATATAATGAATGCGGATGAAACATCCGCCAACGGCGAAATTTATTCCGCGTTTATAAAACAGTTTTACAGCGAAGCGGCGTTTATTCCAAAGGAGTTGGTAATCGGAGAGGCTCCCGCCGAAAAGGATTCGATATCCGCGTGGTTAAGCGGAATTACGGAGCGACAGGTTTTAATCACCGTTCCGCAAAAAGGCGAAAAACTAAAAATGGTAAAGCTTGCGCAAACCAATGCAGAGCTTACGATGTCGCAATTCGGTGCGCATATTAAAAAGGAAGCCGAACGAAATGAAAATGCTTTAAAAGAAATTGCAAACGCTTTAAATTTGTCCGAAACATTTTTGCAACGAATCGAAGCATATGATATTTCAAATATACAAGGATATGAATCTGTCGGTTCAATGATTGTTTTCGAAAACGGAACGGCGAAAAAAAGTGATTACAGAAAATTTCGTTTAAAAGCGGTAATCGGTCCGGACGATTACGCGGGCATCGAGGAAATTCTTTCGCGCAGATTTAAAAGATTTCACGAAAACAGTGAGGCTTTTTCGAAATTACCCGAGATAATATTTATTGATGGCGGCAAGGGGCAAATTTCTGCCGTCGAAAACGCGCTGTACGAACACGAGTTGACCATTCCCGTATGCGGAATGGTCAAGGACGACCGTCACAGAACGCGCGGGCTTCTTTTTCAAAGCGAAGAAATAAATCTTCCGCGCCACGGCGAAGGTTTTAAGTTGGTAACGCGAATCCAAGACGAGGTTCACCGTTTCGCGCTGGAATATCACAGAAAGCTTCGCGCGGATACACAAGTGCGTTCCGTTCTGGATGAAATACCGGGTATCGGCGCAACACGCCGAAAAGAACTTCTCAAACATTTTAAAAACATTGAAGCAATTCGAAACGCGGATATTGAAACACTTTCAAGCGCACCCTCAATGAATAAAAAAGCCGCCGAAGCGGTTTATAATTTTTTCAATAAGGAGAGTTAAAATGACTGTTTCAAAAGCAAAGCCGATTTTAGAACAGGAATATGTTTACGAAGCAGACGGAAGCGGTGATTTCTGCAATGTGAAAGTGTCGCTTGTC
>JAIRVD010000252.1 GCA_031254075.1 Clostridiales bacterium | reverse complement strand
GTGATTTCTTTGATGGGGTATTTGGCACATTCCAGAAAAATCGGCGACGATGAAGATGCTGACAGATTGGAAATACAATTGGTCGGGCTTTTAAACCAGTAGACATTGATTCACATATTTAACGGTACGAGTTACCGTTCAAGGGGATTATTAAATGAGTAAAAACAAGGCACCTCTTACGGAAGGCACAATAATTGTATTTAAAGATATTCCCGTAGGTGAATACCGTAAATATTTTTTACGGGTTATTGGTAACGAAATTTTAGGTAAAACGGGAATGGATTTTCAAAATTGGCTGATGACGCAAGCGGGAAAAACGCTCAAGGAAGCAACAGATGAATATTTCCGTCCGTTAGGGCATGAAAAAATGGAAGAATTTTTAACAGAAAGAAGATTTAATAACGTTTCGGATTTGAACAAAGAATTCATCATATATTTTGATAAATCAATTGGCGAGCTTGGGTATGATTTTGGCGGTGTGTTTAATTGGGGACATAGTTGGGGCAGCAAAATAACAATTATCTACGGTAAAACAGGGACAAAAAGCAGACAGTGCCCTGCCCGTATTCATATCAGAGATAATGATATTTTATTTCAAATGTACTTTACAAAGATTGATTCTCACCGCCAATATATTGAATCTGCCCCGCCTTATATTAAAAAAGTCTTTACCGATTTTAATGACGGTAAAGGCTGTACATTCTGCCGAAGTAAATGCGGTCCAAAGGAATTTACCATTGACGGGGATTTTAAAAGCATATGCCGTGATGCTCCTTTTTGGTTTGATAATCCTACGGAGCAAAAACTGCCCGATTATATGGGTCTGTTAGCGGAATTTTATCCGATGAAAAAAGCTAAATAATTGCGGTGCTTAATTGATTTTCGTAAATAAAGAATACCGCCCGGGGTGTTTTCCGAGCGGTATTTTTTATTTTCTCTTATACGTTTTAAACCAATCCCAATAAGACATTCCTTGGCTACGGTCAAAGCAATAAGGAAGACCGTAGCGGCATACGCCGTTTTCGTATTCCTTTTTGTAAATCTCGATGAGTGTTTGGTATTCGCGCCATGTTTTCATAACAGACCAATCGCTTATATCCCAAGGGTTAAACAGTTTACGGTATGCGTTACCGTTTGCGATTTTGGTTTTTAATCTTTGCTTCATTACACGGCGAACCTTACGGTTAGCCATTGTTTTCATTCCGGCATTGTAATCTTTTATAACCGGATTTTTTTTATAGCTTCTGCTCATTGTAGTTAGCCCTCCTTTCGGGTAACTACAATGCGTCCAATCTCCTAAACATTGTGAACAACTCCTTTCTTATGATACGATACCATCTTATGCTGATTGTGTCTACAATGGGTATTTTTGCGGACAGGGTGTTTACGTGTTAGAATCGGCTTTTGCAGATGCGCGAGATTTCTTTGTAGACAGCTTGTGAGTTTTGCGTTATATTTTTGGTGTAGCCCTCACGATTGGCGTTCCCCCTGTTCTTAGACAAAACAAGAGTACAACTTTTTTCGACTGAGGGTTGCTTTTTTTGAAAAATCCAGACTTGCACAGTGTTGATTTTATCTCTAATATGTGAATAACACTATTGCATATTTGGGGGAAGCAAATGACCAAGTATAAAGACCGAAAATCACGAAAGAACACGCCGTGGAATGTCGATACCGAACTGACATCAACCCAATCATTTATAAAGGACTGTTATGATATGGGTAATACCTATGTAGTTGGAACATCTTTTTAATTTTAGGCGAAAGTGTGACAAATGCTGTGTTTATGCGGATTTACCGCACTTTGCCCGATTGTGGGGTTAATACCCAATTAGATGTAAAACGGGAATTGTAAAGGGTGTCGTGAAACACGACCTGCTTTGTGAAACACAGGGGGTGTATGAAACGTACACCCCCAACGTGACCCTAACTCAAAGTTAGGTTCACATTCAATGCAATCACGAAACAGGATTTCATCATTCCCGAATCAACTTGTATTTGTCGGGTACGCCTTTAAGATTGAAATGTATCTCCACGGTTTGGCGAATAATATCACCGTCTAAATCTTCGTGGACTACAATTTTTTTAATCAACCGTTGAAGCGTTGCCGTGTCTAACTCGTTGATTTCGGCGTACTCTTTTATGAGCGTTGCCCATCGGGAATTATCGTCCTGCTCCTGTTGTTGATGTTCAAGGCGTTTTTGATTGTGTTGCAATCGTTCCCGCAATGATTTTTGTTCGGATTGCGTTTTTGAAAGAATGGCGTTGAAGTTGTCGGTGGTTATGCGTTCGGCAATCATATCTTCATATAGCTTGGCAATCAGCTTTTCGATATTTACAAGACGGGCAGAATCGTCTGCAACGCTTTTTCCAATCAACGCATTTTCGGAAATCGCATCTGACTTCGATTGAATCGAAAGCAGGTCAATGACCGCTTCTTCATCTTCCAATGCCTGTGCCGCATACGAACGAATTTGTTCCAACAAAAGTTTATAAACCGTATCGTAACCGATTCTGTGTTGTGAACAATGCTTCACGCCGTACTTATTATATCTCACGCAAGTATAGATTTTCACATCGCCTTTTTGTTTCGCCTTACGAACGGTCAACGTGCTTCCGCATTGCCCGCATTTAATAAGTCCTGCGAAAATGCTGTAATTGACGTAAGCGTTCGGACGTTTGCGAATGTTCGTTTTTTCCTGCACAATATCGAAAACATCACGGCTGATAATCGGCGGGTGCATATCCTCAACGATTAACCATTCTTCGGGCGGCTTGTCTTTTATAAAACCAGTTTTAAATTTATAAATTGATTTCTGCGAAGCGATTGCACCGATGTAAACAGGATTACATAAAATTTCTTTTATGGTGGTAAAATCCCAAATCAAGTGACCGCTTTCGGGGTTCTCACGCTCGAACTTGGTTGTTTTATTTCGCAAACCTTTTTTTCGATTCCACCATGTCGGCGATGGAATTTCTTTTTCTTCCAATCTGCGGCGAATATAATTTGCTCCGTTGCCCTCCACGGCGTAATCGTAAATTTGTTTTACAATCCAAGCCGTTTCATCATCGGGAATAAGTTGATTGTGGTTATCGGGATTTTTTCGATAACCGAACGGAGCAAGGCAACCAGTAAATTGACCGTTCTGCGCTTTCGTTACATAAGCTGAATGAACTTTTTTTGAAACGTCCGCCGAATACATCTGATTCATAACCGCGCGAAACGGGGTCATGTCAAAAATATTTTCGGAACTCGTGTCCACCGAATCATTCACAGCCAAATACCGAACGCTGTTTTTCGGAAAAAATTCTTCCAACAAATGTCCTGTGTCGATATAATTTCTTGACAGGCGCGACAGGTCTTTTGTGATTACAACGTCAATCTGTTTTCGTTCAATTGCCTTTAACATTCGCACAAGGTCGGGGCGATTCATGTTCAAGCCCGTGAAGCCGTCGTCTTGATAAACGGCGACAACTTCCCAACCTTGTTGTAGGCAATAATTTTCCAACATCGCACGTTGGGTTTGAATACTTGAACTGTCCCCGGATGTACCTTCATCATCTTTCGAGAGCCGACAATAAATTGCAACCCGTGGAGTTTGTGCTTCTGAAATTTTATTTTTATATTGCTCCGTATGCGTGCCTTTCGCAAAAATATTGTTCATGCGATTTTCTCCCTTCATATGACACGCACATCAGAGAAAACCTTGCAATCAGTGTAGCGCGTTGGGTGGCTCGATTCAAGGATTTTTTTGTGTTCGTTCTCACGGTGCTTATTAAGCATTAATTCAATAAGCACTTGCCGTCCGTCCCGCTTCCCCGAAAAAATAGGAACAACGGAAATTTGGGTTTCTTTT
>JAIRVD010000235.1 GCA_031254075.1 Clostridiales bacterium | reverse complement strand
AGAATGATTATATTTCCGAACTGCCTTTTGCTTACTATATCGACCACAGCAAAAAGGCGTTGCTTCTCGAATCAACGGACGAAACACATTTTAACGGCTATGACTTCAATGAAGACAATGAGAACGGCAAACAAATAAGAAACGATTACAACGGAATTATGCGCGGGGTTGCGAGTTTTCACGGTGCTTGTTGGGAAAACGAAAGTGCATTTGGCAGAATCGGTTTACCGTGGCATTTTGAAGAAACAGAAAACATGTTTGCGTGGATAAAAAACGCGATGGAGAAGCCGTTCAAAAAATATAAAACTGATGAATTGGCGGGTAAAGTCCCAAAAAGATGGGACGAATTTCCACAAGTAGGCGAAAATAATATCACCGAAAAACAAATGGGGTATTATGAAACCGCATTAGACTATTTGAAAGCCGAATATCCCAAATTTATTAACAGCCGTTTCCGCACGGGAAAAAACATAACCGTCATTCACGGCGACTTGCACCCGGGACAATTATTATTCCCGAAAGACATAAGTAAAAGCATTATGTTTTCAGGTCTGCAAGCGGTCAGAATGGGTTTGGGAACAGAAGATTTGGCAATGCTGATTGCCTTGCATATTGAACCCGATAAAACCAAGGCAAAGCCGCTTCTTGATTGTTATTACAGCCGCATATCCGAAAAATCAAAAAGTTATTCATACGAGGAATTTATGAGTGATTATAAATTATCAATTGCGGAAAATTTATTTTTCCCAATTCGTTTGATTAACCAAAGAATATACGCTTTCAATATGAGAGATGCGGCAATAAAGGCTTTTGAAACGTTTGTGATTGAATAAAGAAAGTATATATAAACACAAAAATTTTAAAGGCTCGGTATATTTGATATATCGGGCTTTTCTTGTTTTACGTCCAAATAAATACGCCCGTAATAAAAATATTATGGGCGGTTCGGGTTCTTAATTGCTTTCGAAGCAGTCCCTTAAAACAATGAAATAATCTTTTCCATAAGCGGGTATGTGTTGATTTCGGTATTTCCGAGTGCGGAAATTGTGATTTTTTGTTCGGGAAGATACGCCGTAAAAAAATCCACACCGAAATCTCCGCCGACTGCGTAGTAAAATAATTTGCCGTTCAATTCGCAACGATAAACGCCAAGTCCGTAGGTTTCGGCATCGTACGTGCAGGAATGCGGTTTTAAAAATTCTTGTGTCATGCTTTCGGATAGAATTATATTGGAAAACAAAGCTCGCCATAACTTATCAAAATCATTTGCGCAAATATAAATTCCGCCGTCGGAACCTCCTAAAACCGGCAGACTGAAAATATTTGTGCGCCACTCACCCGTTTCTTCATTATACATATAGCCATGCGCAGTGTTTGCGGGCAATGAATCCGCACGATAAAACCCGGTACGTTCAAGTTTTGCCGGCACGATTATCGTTTCGCGAACAAACTGTTGATACGAAATTCCGCTGACGGCTTCAATCACCAAACCCAGCAGTATAAAACCCGAGTTCGAATAACCGTACCGTTTGCCCGGCTCAAACTTAGGAGGCAAAACGGTAATCATCGGCAAATAATATTCAAGCCGCTCCCACAGATAAACGGGATACTTGCTGTACAGAGCTGAAAGTTGTTCAAGGCTGTCGTCCGATTCCTCGTCAATATAATCCCCGACACCCGATGTATGCGTAAGAAGATGAAAAACCGTTACCCGCTTGTCAATTTGCCCCACATCGAATTTCACCAAATCACATAACTTATCTTCAAGTTTCAGTTTCTTTTCATCAATAAGTTTGCAAACTGCCAATCCGGTAAAAAACTTCGTACCCGACGCAATCGAAAATGCAGTGCTTTCATTATTTAAGAGCTGTTCGCCCCTATTGCGATACCCGCAGGATTTTTGAAAAATTCCGCCATGCTCCCCGCTCACGGAAACCACACCGGAAAAATTTTTGCTTTCATTCCATTCATTCCAAAAATTTTCAAATTTGTTCATCTTAATCGCCTCCAACCGAAATGTATGCTTTACACGACGGTTAGTCAATTGTACAGTTCAATTATAATCAAGAAATACTATTTGGCTCGCGAGATAAATTCAAGCAGCAGTTCGTTCATTCATCTCACGTTCGATGAAATTTCGGATTGAGGAATAATTTTCATCCTTTACATCAAACATAAAACTGCTGTACCTGCAATTTTTAAAAGTCTTTCCGTTAAGGTCAAAAACACAGCCCATCGGGCAACGCGAAATCGAACGTTATTACTTCCTTAGACATATGACGTTCTCCGTTCTCAATTCATATATTTTTGTGCCATTTCGGCGGTTTTTTCGAATTCGCCGTGAAGAAGCAGTGCGCTGATTTCGTCGATTAGGGCGTGGGTTTCTTTGGAGCATTGCCCTTCCTTCATAGCGGCAAGAACTTTTTTTGCGGTGGGTTTGCTGTAGTTGTCGCAAGCTTCGATGAGAAGCAACAATTGTTCCTTAACGAAAACAGGGTCATCTTCGCCGAGATTCTCAGAGTCGTCTTTCAGCGTTGATTCAAACAGCGCAATAGTTTCCTTCAGACGAATAATAAACAAAGGCGTTTGCGCGAAAATTTTTTCGGTGTCGTTGTGGCGACCGGCGTCTTCGAGATTTTTTGCGACGCCGGAGAGTTCGGTTACATCGACATTTGCGAGAGCGGATTTCATTCCGTGGGTTGTGATAGTATAGCTTTTTAATTCGTCCGGAGTAAATTCGGTTTTCTTCATTAATTCTTCCAAAACACCTGCGGCGTTTTTCGCATCGCGAATAAAATGCTTTGCAAGGTCATCGGAAACGCCGAGGTCAACGGGAGCGACATTAAGCGGCGCGGCTTCGCGTGCCGCCTTTGCTTCCTCGGGATATTTATCGCGAACAAAACGCATCAAATACATATCAAGCTGCTTCATATCAATCGGCTTCGAAAGGAAACCTGAAAATCCGTTTTCTTCAAACAAGGCAGCCTGACCCATAATTACATTGGCGGTGAGCGCGACAATCGGAAAATCGCAACCCGTCGCCATTATCGCTTTTGCGGTTTGAATGCCGTCCATGTCGGGCATCATGTGGTCCATGAAAATAATATCGTATTTTTCGCCTTCCTTAATTTTTTGCAATGCATCAAAACCGCCGACTGCGGTATCAATCGAAAGCCCGTAAGGCTTCATCAAGCCCCATGCTACATATAAATTCGTTTCAACATCGTCAACGACAAGAACTTTTCCGTATGGCATCGGTTCGTATTCGATTGCCGAGCGTTTTTTCAGCGAAGCCCACGCAGTTTCAACATCCTGTAATTTTTCGACGGTTTCCGGTCCGAGAACTGTTTCACTGCCCGCCCTTATCGGAAGACGAACCGTAAATGTCGAGCCTTTGTTTTTTTCGCTTTCGACCACAATTGTGCCGCTCATAATTTGCACAACTCTTTGCAGAACCACCAAGCCCAAGCCTACGCCCTGAATGGTTCCTTCTTCGTTGTAGCGTGAGCGTTCAGAGTCGAATAAATTATCCACCTGATTTTTTGACATTCCGACGCCCGTATCACTGACATCAATGATTAAATAATGGTCTTGTTCTCTTTTTTCAGATTTAAACCAAAGTGTAACCGAACCTTCCGGCGTAAACTTAAACGCGTTATTTAACATAATATGAATTATTTGTTTTAATCTTGCGTCGTCACCGATTAAAACGCATGGCAGATTTTCGTCTACCATCAAATTAAACGTTGTTTTTTCTAAATCCTTTTCAATTAAAACATGCTGCGCGATATCAATTATCAAACTCGCAATATCAATTTCCATGCTTGCGACAACCATTTCGCCGGAGTCGGCGTTCGATAAATCCAAAATATCGTTAATTATTATCAAAAGCCTTTCGGACTGATGCTGAATTTGCAAAAAAGTTTCCTCTGTTTCGGGAGGATTTGCTTTTTGCAATTGAATACCCGTAAGCCCCGTAATAACATTAAGCGGCGTGCGAAGAACATGGCTCATTTGCGCAAGGAATTGATTTTTCGCGCGGCTTTCACGTTCTATTACTTCGGCTTTTTTAAGTTCTGCGGCCATTTCCTTAATCGTACTTAAATCGTGAATATATGAAACGACAAAAATTCTGTCGGGGCTGGTAATCCTGATTCTCGTAATCTCGCACGGAATTTTTGTGCCGTCCTTGCCTTGGAAAACCCATTCATATCGTGTTGAGCCGTCACTGAGTGCCTTGTAAAAATTGTCTTCATCTTTTTTCAGCGTATAAATATCGTGATATAAATAATTCGCCGCATTCGGGGCATTGCGGCGCATAAATGATTTTTTATCTGAAAACCCAAGCAAATCAATCGCCTGTTGGTTGCAATCGATGATTCGGTATTGGTCGTTAAAAAGTTCCATCGCGAGCGGCGCGGCGGATAAGTACAGTTGCGCGATTTCCGACGCGCTTACGGCTTTTTTCATTGCGTGCTTTATGTCAGTCAAATTATGAAAACCGGCGATTACAACAAGCTCGCCTTCATGCTTAGAGCATGTAAGAATAACATCGGCGGGAATTAAAATGCCGTCCGTTCGCTGACACATAATTTCGCTGTTGGCTCTGCCGTTTTTAAAAGCCGAAAGCAGCAAAATTCTGAAAAATTGAACGCTCGGCATTCCGTTTGCCTGAAATGGCGGCATAGACCGATAAAAGCCGTTTATATATTCATCCTTCTCTTCGAACATAAACATTTCCAATGCCGAATAATTGCAGTCTATACATTCGAGTTGGTCCGTAAAAAAAACGATGGCTGTTTCGACGGTATCCAGCATTAACAGGCTTCTATCATTGTCCATTTGTATCACTCCTATTGATTTAACGTAATCTCTATATCGTGGATGAAAAATGACATTGTTGCACCGTTTTCGTCGGTCGCAATTCTTACCGCTTCCGAAATTTGAAGCTCCATAGCCGTAAGCGTATGGGTCAATGTAAATTCCTGGTCGTCAGAAACATGCATGTCGCTTCGCCAAATATAACCCGGCAACATTTGCAACATCACCCTTGCGCCCGGGGTGGCATGTCCGTCTATTTTTCCATTTACAGTAATCGTGTATTTATTTCCCTTTTTCAAATTCATGTTAGGAAGCCATATGTCAACGCCGTCCCAGTTATTCATTCTGCGCCCGAGATGAACGCCCCTTTTGCCGTTTCGTTCTGTCATAGTATATTTCGGTGTTCCGGCAGAACGAATAAATCGTGAAATATCACCGGGTTTCATTGATTTTATGTTTTCGTCCGTCGCGAATGAATAAATCGCCTGCCTGTCGTCAATGACCGTATCGAAATGCTTTACGTTTCGTGTAATTAAAATACTGTCTACATAGAAATCCACTACATCCTCTGTTCGTCCGCGTCCCCAGAAGTTTGTGCGTATAAAAAATGTTTTGTCCAAATCTATTTCTTCTAATATATATGTCACATTGAAAAGCTCGACGTGGTCAGGGGTTATGTGCTGCGATAAGCCGCTGAAACCGTTTTTCGCTGTTTGCCTGTCAATTACCATCGCCCAGTCGGTTTTGGGAAACCCGCTGCCGATTCTTCCCGTAATGGTTATTCTGTCGCCCTGATGCAAATTCGGAATCGCGGACATATTTAACGCAATACCCGGCTTCAATGCCATTTTATCCGAAATATGAATCGCCTTCACCGTTCCGGCTTCTTTTATTCCAATCTCGGGAGTGGTGTTGCTGTAGCGGCTAAAGTACACATTGTCCGTTAACTCGCCCGCTTCAATTTCTTTTAAAATTTCTTGTAAATCGAATAGAACTAATATCACAACCACCCCGCATTTTTTATTTCTTCTATTATGAATAATTTATTTCATTTTTGCAACAATAATGGAAGTGTGTTCCACAAAATTTCCATAGGAAGGAGAATTTCCATGCAAAACCTGAAACAATCAGAGCTTAATTGGATTCGTGAAGTTGTTTCCGCTCACAATATGACTTCAAGCAAGCTCAGCTCTTACGCGGGACAAGTCCAAGACCCTCAAATTAAACAAATGTTCTCCCAAGCTTCAAGCCAAGCAAAACAATCCGCTCAAAATCTTTTACAAATGCTTTAAAGCTATTCCAAAAAATTTAATCAGTTAGGAGTTTTTATCATGCAAGAAAAAGATATCGTTCTCGACGTGCTCGGCGGCGTTAAAGGCAGCCTTGCAGGTTATGCAACTTTCATCTCCGAAACCGCAAACCCTTCCCTTCGCCAAACCTTCCAACAAATGCGCGACGGCGACGAAAAATTCCAATACGACCTCTACAAAATCGCCGAGCAAAAAGGCTACTACGCCACCTCCCCCGCCGCCTCCGCACAAGATATGTCTTCGGTTAAATCCGCTCTTACCGGCGGCACGCCAAGTCATATGTCGATGCATTAAACCCAGACTTTAAAATCAAAACGGCGCGAATTCGCGCCGTTTTGATTTTATACACAAATAATACAAACCTTGCTGAGGCGTTTAGGTTCGGTTGCCTATTGACTGTCCAAAATATTTTTTAATTCCTTGACTTTATTTTTCAAGTCTTCGATTTCACATTGAGTTGAGCATTTGAAATCATCGCGAACAACAATGCGGCCTTTTTCGCCGACGATGGTATTTCCTGCGGGGACGTCGGTAAGAACGACGGTACCCGCGCCGATTTTCGCGTTATCGCCGATGGTAACGCGTCCGAGAATGATTGCGCCCGCGCCTATGACGACATTATTTCCGATAACGGGGTGGCGCGGGCCTTTTATGCTGTCTACATTTCCGAGGGTTACGTTGTGGTAAATTAAAACATTGTCGCCGATAATTGCGGTTTCACCGATAACAACGCCCATTCCGTGGTCGATGATAACACCCTTGCCGATTTTCGCGCCGGGGTGAATTTCGATTCCGGTGAGGAAGCGGGCGTATTGCGAAATTAAGCGCGCAAGAAAATAAAGCCTCCACTTATAAAGCATATGGCAGGGGCGGTGAAAAAACATACACCAAAAGCCGGGGTATAAAAATACCTCCGGCCACGAGCGAATTGCAGGGTCGTAATTTTTTATTGCCTTTATAATATTCAATTTACATATCTCCTATAATGATTTGCATGTCTTCATAATGTATGCGGCGAATTCGTCACCGGTGCAACCTGTATCGCGACCGGTGATTGTGATTTCGCGTTCGGAGATTGTGCAAATGTCGAGTGCCTTGGTGAGGGTTTCGCTTTCTTTAATGAAACCGATATGCGAAAGAAGCATTGCGGAAGCACGCATCATGCTTGCCGGGTCGGCGTAAATGTCGCGTCCTTCTTTAACCATGCGCGGAGCGGAACCATGAATCGCTTCGAACATCGCGTAACGCGCGCCGATGTTCGCACTGCCTGCGGTACCGACGCCGCCTTGGAATTCCGCAGCTTCATCGGTGAGAATGTCGCCGTAAAGATTCGGCAGAACCATCACCTCGAATTGCGTGCGGCGTTTTTCGTCGATGAGTTTTGCGGTCATGATGTCGATATACCATTCGTCGAGCGTGATGCCGGGATAATTTTTTGATATTTCCTTGGCAATAACGGAAAATTTTCCGTCGGTTGTTTTAACGACATTTGACTTCGTAACGGCGGTTACGCGCTTTTTGCCGTTCGCTTTCGCGTATTCAAACGCGGCACGAATAATCCGTTCACAGCCCTGCGTTGTCGCAACGGTAAAGTCGATTGCCAAATCGTCGTCAACGTGAATTCCCTGGCTTCCGAGTGCGTACGCACCCTCGGTGTTTTCGCGGAAGAACGTCCAGTCAATACCTTTCTCCGGCACGCGAACAGGACGCACATTTGCGAAAAGGTCAAGTTCCTTGCGCATTGCGACATTCGCGCTTTCTATATTCGGCCATTCGTCGCCCGCTTGCGGGGTGGTCGTCGGTCCTTTTAAAATTACATGGCAGGCTTTTAATTCTGCCAAAACCGCAGGCGGAATGGCAGCGTTTTCCGCAGCGCGGCGTTCTATTGTAAGCCCCTCGATTTCACGGATTTCTACTTTACCTTCCGCGATTGCGTCCGCAAGCAAAAACTCCAAAACATCCTTCGAAGCCTTCGTAATCGACGGGCCGATTCCGTCGCCGCTTGTAACGCCGATGATAATCGGTTTGCATTCCGCAAAATTTATCGGCGCAGATGTTGCTTTTATTTTTTTAATTCTTTCAAGTTGCTGTTCAAGTAAAATTCCGAATTTATTTTTTGCGTTTTCGATATTCATTGTTTTCCTCCTAATGCCGCTTTTGAAACCGCTTCCATTTCTGCGTCGGTTATCAGTGTAATTCTGCCTGTTTCATATTGCGCGTCTACCCATTCTTTGACTTTTATTACTGCGGGATGACCTTTTTCAAATACTTCATCACCCTTTTTCTTGTAGAAATCGTTCATCCAATGCGCAATTCCCGCCAAACCGGATGTGTTGGAAATTACAACCTTCCACGAACGGTCAAGAATTTTTTTTGTATCGAAAATATTATAAATTTCCTCGTTTTTCAAAAGTCCGTCGGCATGAATACCCGCGCGTGTTACATTGAAATTCTTTCCGACGAAAGGCGTCATCGGCGGAATGCGATAGCCGATTTCTTTTTCGAAGTATCTTGCGAGTTTTGTAATTATATGCGGGTCCATTCCGTCGAGCGTTCCGCGCAATTGCGCGTATTCGAATACCATTGCCTCAAGCGGTGTATTGCCCGTGCGTTCGCCGATTCCGAAAAGCGAAGCGTTAACCGCGCTCGCACCATACAGCCACGCATACGATGCGTTGTTTACCGCGCGGTAGAAATCGTTGTGTCCATGCCATTCCAACAATTGATGCGGAACATTGCAGTGATGTTTCAAATGGTGAATCACGCCCTGAACACAGCGCGGCATTACCGACCCCGGAAACGTAACGCCCATTCCCATAGTGTCGCACGCACGAATTTTTATCGGCACGCCCGTTTCATTCGAAAGCTTCATAAGTTCGCGCACAAACGGAACAACGAAGCCGTAAAAATCCGCACGCGTTATATCCTCAAGATGACAGCGCGGCTTTACGCCCGTTTCAATGCATTCCTTTATAACGGAAAGATAATGCTCCAACGCTTGGCGGCGGGTCATTTTCATTTGCAATAAAATATGATAATCAGAACAACTTACTAAAATACCCGTTTCCTTTAGCCCGACTTCCTTTACAAGTTCAAAATCTTTTTTAGACGCGCGAATCCAACCCGTGACCTCCGGGAACTCATAGCCCAAATTCAGACATTCATAAACCGCGTCCCTGTCGCGTTTTGAATACAGAAAAAATTCGCTTTGGCGAATTTTCCCTTTGGGACCACCCAAACGATGCATACATTTATACATAAATTTAATTTGTTCTACCGTATAAGGCTCGCGTGATTGCTGACCGTCACGGAACGTGGTATCCGTAATCCAAATCTCATCCGGCATGTCCACCGGTACAGTACGATAATTAAACATTGTTTTCGGAATTTCCGTATAAGGAAATTGGTCGCGGAATAAATTCGGTTCCGTCTTGTCCAACTGCCCCTCCTGCGAAGCGGTGAATTCCCTTAAATTCGTAAAGTGATTGTACATGTACGGCATAGT
>JAIRVD010000361.1 GCA_031254075.1 Clostridiales bacterium | reverse complement strand
CATCGCCGACACAAATAACACAACCGCAACTTCGACAATCTCCGGAACGGCAACGGGAACGATTTCACTTACGCATAATTTGCCGATAAGTTTTTCCGCGTCGGTAAATCAAATAACGGGCGTAATTACCGTCAGCGCGGCAAGCATTCACCGTCCCGCGATTAACGAAACTTTTTCAATTGAAATTACGCGTCAAGGCGCGAAGGAAACTCTCGAAGTCGCAATCGACCTTCCCGCGAGCGGCGACCCGTTAGTTTTAAATCCCGATTCTGTCGCGATAAATTCAGATAATCTTACACGAACCGTAAATGTCGAAGGTCACGCAACGGGCGAAATTACATTAACCCCACCCTCCGACCTGCCGAGCGCGGTTGTTGTTTCCGTTAATCAAAGTACAAGCGTAATAACGATTACCGGAACGCGTCCGCCGCATGGCACGGAAACCATCAGCGGCAGTTTTGATATCAAGGTTACGCGCGACAGCTTGGAAGAAACTTTTTCAATCAGCGTAAATCTTCCGCCTGCCGACCAAAATTTCACGCCTGTAACAAGCATTGGTTTGTCCACAACCGTAGGGCGTGTCGGTACCGCAATGAATATGAGCGAGCTTGCAACTCTTTTCCCCGGCAGGGCGGCAAACGCGGTTCCGACGGTTAACGATATCGTTTGGGAGGTTATAAGCACAACGACACTCGGCAGCGGAACATTTGACGCGGCGTTTAGCGGCTCATCGCTTGTGGTGGCAGGTACCGCGCAGGGAACGGTTCGCGTAAGGGCGACGATTCCGAACGGACGCGCAAACAACATAGATTTTACTCAGGATTTCACGTTGACATTCAGTAACATGTCAATCGAGGCTTCGGTTGAAGGGCTTGAGGGCTTGTTCTCGGGTTTAGCCGTTAACGGGCGCGTTGTTTTCAAATTAACGGGCGGGATTTATGCCGAAGAAATTTTCCCGTCGGATTTTTGGATTACGGGTTTGCCGTGGGGGCTTCGCACGGAAGAAGCCGAACGCCTGAGCGACACGGAAGTTGCAATAAAAATAACGGGCGCGCCTAACTCCGCGATTACTTCTACTTGGAGTTTATCAATTGCAAGTTCGATTCCGTCACGAAATTTCCGTCACGGAATTACCGCAACACCCGTTACGCCGTTCCGATTCACCTTTGGCGAAATAACGCAAAGTGCGGGCGTTTCGCCCGGTTCATTTACGTTTGACCTAAACCCGCATGGCTGGCAGCACAGAGATGTTTCAATTTATTTGAATGAACGCGATTTCAGATTACGCGAAATTCAATACGGCACCGCGATTTTGCGAGAAGACACCGACTACACCGAAAATTTAAATAATAACTATACAATCCACCGCGTGTTTTTGGAAAAACTTCCGGTTGGTCAATGGGAATTGACATTCAGAATGAACGGCGGCGGAAACCCGACCGTTCTGATGAATATCATTGATACGTCGCGCGATACATCCGTTGCACCGTCAACGCCTGTCGGACCGCCTCCCGCGCCGCCGATGACGCCTGTTCATCCCGACGAGAATTTTATGTATCTTACGGGCGGAATTTCCGTGAATCTGAATAATCTGCGTTGGGATTTAAATCGCGCGCGTGTTACTCCGCAGTTCCAAAGCGGCGTCGCGACGCTTACAGTTCGCACGCATGTTTTGGATAATATGAGCTGGAATGCGCCGGGTACGACTTTGGAAATCATCACACCCATGAATCGAATTCATATTCCTACTAATATATTAGACACAACCATCGGCGCAAGAACCGCGATTATTTCGCGATTGTTGAATTACAATCAAGTTGATATGCGCATTTCAATCACCGACCGCAGTGATGATGAAACGTTGAATTACATGTTCAATTATATGTATCCGAACGGCGAGCTTTTAACTTCGCTTGTTGAGTTAAAAATTGAGTTGGTAAATATTCAAACCGACGAAGTAATTTTCACAGCGCGAGAATTCACGTCTCCGATTCAAATGTCGTTCGTTGTGATGAATAACGCGGGACATTTGCGTCCGGCGGGCGTAATGTTCGCGCGTCAGTGGCTCGAATTTGTTCCGTATCGTTCGCCGTCGCCGAATGAAATAGTTACGAGTTCGATTTTCCCGGGTGTTCAGGGCGTAATGCATAATCGTGTTCACTTCGAAGATATTTCGCTGACGCATTGGGGATTTGTTCAGTCGTATACTGCGGCGTATTCAGGGCTGACGGCTCCGATGGACGCGCTCTCGCCCGAAACCGTTATCACTCGCGGCGAATTTGCGCAGCTTGTTGCGTCCGCATTACAGCTTCCGCGTGAAAACGCGATTGTTTCCGGATTTTCGGATATTAACGCGTCGAATGTTTATTTCGATGCGGTAAGTCGTTTGTATGCCGCAGGGATTCTCGGCACTAACGCCGCGAACTTGCCGTTTAATCCGAACTCGTTAATCACGCGCGAAGAAATGGCAGCCATCGCGGGCATGGCATTAATCAACGGCTCGCCTGTTGGTCAACAGGATTATCGTCCGCTCGGGCTTGTGTTTATTGATTCGGCAAGCATCAACGCAAATCATTTTACCAATGTTCAAACCGCGGTCAGCTACGGCATAATGAGCGGCTATCCCGACCAAACATTCCGTCCGCACGGAACGGCAACACGCATTTACGCTTTGCAAGTCGTTATGAACCTTGCCGGAACACTTGGGTATCTTGACATGGAGGAATAAAAATGGAGTACATTACGCTAAACACAGGCGCGAAAATGCCGATGCTCGGGCTCGGAGTTTTCAGAATTGACGATAACGACGGCAGAATCGCAATTCTCAAAGCATTCGAATTGGGCTACAGAAGCATCGACACCGCCGCCGCATATGACAACGAACAAGTCGTAGGCGAAGCAATCGCCGCAAGCGGAATTCCGCGCGACGAGCTATTCATTACAACTAAGCTGTCAAACACCGCACAGCGCGCAGGCGACCTCGACGGAGCGTTTGCCGAAAGCTTGAAAAAACTCGGGCTTGACTATGTTGACCTCTACCTTATGCATTGGCCCGTACCCGAAACCTATCGCGACTCATGGCTTGCAATGGAAAAATTCCACAGCGACGGACGCGCAAAGGCAATCGGTATCAGCAATTTCCAAACTTACCATATCGAAGAAATAAAAAAAAT
>JAIRVD010000194.1 GCA_031254075.1 Clostridiales bacterium | reverse complement strand
TCGTAGGCGGCGGTTTCCGCGAGATTTGCCACGATGAGCGAATGATGATAAGTGCCGGGTGCTTCAATTGTAAGGCGGCGAAGCAATAAATTCGTGGGATTCGTTAAATCCAGAAGCTTAATCGGAGTGACAACGCCGAAAAAGGTTTCCCAAAGCGGCAAGCTTCCCATGCACAGAAAAACGGTGAGAATTCCGCTTGCTGCGGCAAAACCGGAAGTAATAAGCAGTAAATTTATATCAATTTCGTTTCGTTCGAAAATAAAATTAACCGAGACCGACAAAGCAAACATTATCGCGGAAATCAGCAGCCCAATCCAGATGGATTTATTTCGGTCGGTTGTATATCGGGAGAACATACAAAAAAGCATTCCCGCCGCAAGATAGAACAGCAGGAATGTTAAATTTCCGTCTACAATGAAGAAGCAAATCAACATCAGCGCAACCGAAAGCGCGGTTGCGCAGCGGCGTTCGATTAGAATTGAAACAAGCATCGGGAAAATTAAAATCGGCAAAAACGGAAATGAAAAATCCCTCAGCGTCCAAACCAAAACAATCGTAAGCGTGTACAAAGTAAACAAAAGCATGGCTTCCTTGAAATTGCAGGTAATACTTTTTTTATAAAACGTTAAAAACATCAGACAGACTAAAAATAAAACCGCGACTAAAAAGTAAACCCCGAGCAATGAATAAAAATGGTCAAACAACGACTCCGGCGCGAGCATATCTAAGCGCGCCAAAATATCATATATTTCCTGTGTGACGATTTCGCCCTCATCGACTAAGATTTCGCCCTCGTAAATCAACGCAATTACATAGTTGCCAGCCGCGTCGCGATAACGCTGCTCGTTCAGCTCAACATTCGGAACGGCGTTCGGGCGAAGCGAAAACAGAACAATGTATTCCGCAAGCTCATCCTTCGTTCTGTCAAGCGAAAATTGGCGCAACGCCTCACGAACGGCACGTTCCGTCATTAAATCAGTATAATGAATTATTTCCGTGTTCTGCACCGTATTCGCGGCGGATTCGACGGCTGTCCACATTTGTGTGAAATTTTCGTCCTCCATTTCAATAATAAAATGCTGCTGCGCTTCGCTGAAACGCAACGGCAAGTCAGCAAAAATAAAAAAAGCCGCGCCCTCAAACATCGGGCGTTCCGGCTCTAAAGGAATCGTCGGCGACGGCGGAATCGGCAGACCCTCCGCGCGCGCGGCGTTTGATTCCGTTTGCCACTGCGAGTAAATTCGTTCGGTTACATCTTCGTGAATCAGCATCTGCGCTTCCCATTCGGCAAATGCTTCCGCAAATTCCTCCAGCTCTGTTTTATGCGCTTCGCGAATGCCTTCCAATTCTGTGCGGCGTAAACTTAAATTATTAGAAGCGGTAATCCATTCGCTATGGTCAATCGTAAAAACTTCGTCCAGACCCTCCGCAAGAACCAACGCCGCTTGGCGATTGCGCTCCGTTCCGGCGAAATCCTCGATGTCGCGCGGTGCGCGGACACGTATTTCCGACGGAACATTTATCTCAACGATTAGCCCTGCGTTAAAATACGAGCCGGTTGCAATCGCGACGCAGGTAATCATAAACGCCGCAAAAATAAATAATGAATTTATCATATGCCTGCTCATTTAGAACCTCTTTTTAACTGCTTATATTTTGTTTTTGCAGTCTGCTTATCGTATGCGTTTATTATTTTTTGCACAAGGGGGTGACGAACAACATCGCGATTTGTTAAATGCGAAATACCGATGCCTTCGATATTGTCCAAAATTTTCACGGCTTCAACGAGTCCTGAATTTTTTCCTTCGGGAAGGTCGATTTGCGTAATATCGCCCGTGATTATCGCCTTCGAATCTTTCCCGAGGCGTGTGAGAAACATTTTCATTTGCTCGGGTGTTGTGTTTTGCGCTTCGTCTAAAACGATGTAGGAGTTGTCCAATGTGCGACCGCGCATGTATGCAAGCGGCGCGACTTCGATTAAATTTCGTTCGAAATTGCGCTGGAAGGTTTCCGCGCCCATTATCTCATGCAACGCGTCATACAGCGGACGAAGATACGGGTCAACCTTCTGCTGCAAGTCGCCCGGCAGAAAGCCGAGTTTTTCGCCCGCTTCGATTGCGGGGCGCGTAAGAATAATTCGGTTAACTTGTCCCGCGCGGAACGCCGTGATTGCCATTGCCATAGCGAGATAAGTTTTGCCGGTGCCCGCGGGTCCGATGGAAAAAACAATTGTGTTTTGCCGAATTTGGTCGATATATTTTTTTTGCCCTACGGTTTTCGGTTTAACGGGTTTTCCGCTGATTGTGTTGCAAATTACATCCGCTGAAAGGTTTTCGATTTGTTCCAACTGACTTGTCGGAACCAAATGTTCTTCCTCAAGCGACGCAATCGAATAATTCACCTGCTGCTCGGTAATCGTCTCGCCCTTTTTCGCAAGCGCGACCAAATGCTTCAACACCTTTTCCGCCTTCTGCGGATTCGACGTCGGCGTGTTCGGCATTATATGAACGCCGTTGTCACGGTTAACAACCGTCACCGCAAACGCCATTTCTATTTTTTTAACATGCTCGTCCAACTTGCCGAAAACATTGTGAATTAACGCGGATGGAATTTCCAAAAGAGCAACTCCTTTTATGGCGCAATGAGCGAAGCGAATGCTTCCCGCGCCTATGGGTTAGGTACGGTTATCGGAACTTGCCTGTCGATTCGTTCGTGGGTTGTGATTAGCGCGCTTACGTGAAGTGCGTCGGGGGTTTCGCGGAAATTTACTTGGCGGTCGATTATGTCGATTGCGAAATCGAATTCGCGGATTATTCTGCTTGTAATCATGCGCTCGGCGAGTTCGGCAGCTTCTTCGATTGTGCGAGTGCGCGGCTGCGGAGTGAATTCGTAATACCGCTCCGTGATGATTACAAACGGCAACGGATAATCTCCGCTTGCGCCGATTTGTTTATGCGTGGTTATTCTATCATATGATTCAAAGGAATTTCTACCGCCCGGCAAATTTATTCGCGGTTCGTTAGCGAAAAGAAGCCGAACGGCACGCCGGTTTGTAATTCGTCCGGTGAAATTTTTTTCATCATATGTAAACGGAATCGAAAATTCCAATGTGTGATAACGCCGCGCCCAAACTTCTGCATACGCGTGAACATATACGGTAGGCGCGCCCGGGTTGCCGGGTTCGAGTTCGAGAATTCCGCTGACTAAAACGTCGCCTGTGCGAACGATATCGTTTTCGCGAACAAGCGGCGCACCCGCGCCCGTGACGATGCCCGTAATCAGACCCTCCGACGCCGCAACCACGTGAACAGGCGTTTGTCTGTCATAAATTTCCTGCGGCGGAAGAGCCTCCGCAATTAAAATTGTTGTCCGCGTGCCGCGAGTGTAAACATCCGCCCATGAAATTTCGGGAAAATTATTTAAAATCGCCGTTGCGAGTTCCCTGTCGCTTAAACGAAATTTCAACGCGCCTGTTCGCAACCCTTGGGTTTCGAGAAATTCCAATAGCGTGTCTTGCGTTACGTCGATATTGCCTTCAACTTCAATATGCCAAATAAACGATGAAAGAAATATTAATCCAAGCACAAAAAAAAGAACACCGCTCATCAAAAATTTTCGCTTGCGGTAACGATGCAGTAAAAACGGAATTCCGTTCTTTTCTAAAATCTTCGTGCGGCATTTTGTTTTTCGCGCGCAACCTCTCAGCATTTTAAATCCGCGAATACTTACATTCAGCTCAACGCCCTTGTCGGTTCGTTCGATATCCCAAAGATAAACGCCGCGAAACGCCGCCATATTCAAAAATCGCTCAACGGAATATCCTGTCACGCGCAGCCGTACATATCCCTTTGTAAATTGCCACATTCCAAGAATCATGTCAGCACCCCTATGTGTAAAGTATCCCCGAAATCATGCCCGATACCAAAACATTCTCAGTCGTAACCTGCCGTAATCGCAATTGCTCGCCTTCGACCGTCATCATTCCCTCTTTCGTATGCACCCGAATGCGCGTATCCGAAAATTCCAATAAATTTTTGTAATTTTCAATATTTACCTCGCCGCGCCCCGTCGCCATTACCAAAGGCAGGTCTAACGCTACTTCCTTTGGCAATGAAAAAAATCCTGCCGCTTTTTCTTTTATATTTCGCATTATGCCTGCCCCCGTTTACAAAATAAGCTATATGAATTCGCTTTATATATATTCGCGAAATCAGTGTTTTATACAGGCAACCCATACAAAATAAAACCCGCATGAAATTTTGACATCGCCAAAAATTCCATGCGGATAATGTAAGAACGTAACAATTATTATTCTGTGCTTATCGTTATTTCATTTAATTCATTTAATTGATTTATCCATATTTCATGGTTTTCGGCATTCGAAAAGCTTATTGAAACAATAAATTCGTCAATGTTAACGGGAATAAAAGCATCATAATCTTCGGATTCCCCCCAATTATTAAAATATTGACTGTATTGACTGTAAATACCAATAAAATAGTCGTACTGAAATAAAACCGCATCGCTGTCCGGAAATTTAAAAAAGTCCTTCGCGAACCAATTACTCCACCCGCCCAATTCTATAATCTCTTCATTTGTATTTAAAAAATCCGGAACATCGTTGCTGAATACCGCAAAAATATTAATCCAATTGCCATAACTGCCGTTACCGGGATGATGGTATTCTTCCATTACCGGAAGCATAAGACTCCATCTTCCATGATTTCTTTTAAGCGATAATTGGGTGAAATCAACATAAGGATTCATTCTGTCGCCGTAGGAATGAATGTTTGATTGATAAAAATAATCTGCCCTATCATTAAAAATTAAATCGCAAAGCAAGTTCTCATCAAAATTCGGAACAATTCCTCCGAAACCCCATCTTTCATCATCGTATACAAAATCAGAAAGGTCGTCTATCCTGTCAAAACGGATACGAGAAGGGCTTACCCGCCAACTTCCGCCTCCCGTATGAAAACTGTTTTGTACATAACAGATATAATCTTCTCCTACATATAAAGGAATATCTAAATTATCGTAATAACCCCATGTATAAAAATCAAAGATATTGTCATAAATATCGGTTAAATCAACGCCTATCGGGGCATACATAAGTTTCTTAATGCTTAAAGCACCTGTCCGGTAATCTGTTTCATTTCCGGAACCGTCACTGTAAAAATCTTTTTCTAAAGTGTAATGCTTTAGAGTAAAGAGCATATCATTACGTGAAAAGATTATTTGATTGCTATATTCGTCAACTCTTATTTCGCCGTCTTCTTTGCGGATAAATAATGTCCTCATATTTCCCCGTGAATCACTCAAACCTAAAAGCAAACCCGGCATATCGTAATCTATGGGGTTATGTGGTATTTCATTTTCCATAAGTTCAAAAGAAATACTTTCGCTGTTAAAAACGTAAACAGATAAATTTCGAGAATTGGATACCTGTGTTTTAATAATATAATCTTCTTGAACCAACCGTAAGCTGTCACTTGCAATAAGCATTAACGGAATATCTATATACTGTACAACCGTAAATTCATTATCTCGCGGAATATAAGCCGTAACCCGATAATGTGCAATTCTTTCATTTGAATTAAACGTCATATAATTATCATAATTAAAAAGCGAAAAGGCAAAACATCCATCGGTATTTTCAAAAACCAAAAAATCCGTTTCATTTGACGTTGTATACTCAATGTCGGAAAAAAATACGGTTTCTCCGGAAAATTGCAAAAAAAACTGTTCCACATCATACGTAGTATCATTGGTTAAACTATTTAATCTTAATTTATAATCTATCCTTCGAATAATGCGGTTTTCATTTAAATTATCTCCTCTCATCGAGATTCGATAAAAACAAGCCAA
>JAIRVD010000356.1 GCA_031254075.1 Clostridiales bacterium | reverse complement strand
TTGGTTGCGATTGCCCTGACGGCCTATTTTGCGTTCCGCACCAACTGGACGATTCTTGTGTCGGGGGCGGACTGGCGTACCGTTTCGCAAATGGAAAATGCTTTAGAAGGGTCGGGAATTCGTTACCGTGATATTCAAAACGGGTCGGGGCTGGAAGTAGATACCCGTTATGTTTCGGAAGCAAGAACCATAATTGAGACGACTAATGCCATTCCGAATGATGCGCATTTTACATGGGGCGATGCTTTGAATACCAGCCTCAGCACAACCGACCAAGAACGCAGACAGTTGCTGATTCTCGGGGCACAGGGGCAAATAGAAAGTCAACTCCATACTATACGCGGTATAAGCGGCGCAATTGTAACTCTAACCGTTCCCAACAACAGACCGTTTGACAGAGACCCGGCGCCACCAACCGCAGCGGTTATTTTGACAGTGACGGATGAATTCTCTTCCACGCAAGGGCGGGATATTGCATTGCTTGTGGCAAGAAACGTAACTCGTCTTGAACTTGACAATATTATGATAATAGACCAATATGCACGTTCTATTTTCAACGGCGTGGATGATATAAACAATGACCGTTCAAGCGAAACACATCAAATGCGCGAACAGCACCGCAATCAGGCATTGATTGGTGTTCATCAGGTTATGAATCCCGCGTTTGATGAAGTTGCCGCTTTTCTTAATTTAAGATTTGACGACAGGCTAATGACGGAACAAATCAGAACATTTTATACGATACCCGTGGGAATGGATGACGGCGGAATTTTACGCAGGGAAACGGGAGAGCGTTCAGCTTTTGAGGGTACGGACAGTGCCATGGAACCGGGACTTCCAAACAACGCCGCCGCACTCGTCGGATACAACAACCCCGCAGGCGGCGCAATGTCCGGCTCCCAAAATATATGGGACAGAGATTATGAAATGGATTCCGTCGTCGAAGTTATAAACACGGGGCCGGGTTGGGTTATTCCCGGAGAATCTTCCGCAGCCGTGACAGCCGTTACTTATCAAAATGTGTATCAAGACCTTTGGATGGCGGAAGACGAAGAACGCACCGAAAGAGATTGGGAAATATTTAAAAACGCAAACACCGCGCCGATAATTCTCAACGGAACATACGAACATTATGACCATTTTCGTGCGCTTGCCGCGAGCGCGGTCGGGCTTCCGATTGATAGAGTTCATCTTAACGTGATGCAAAAAATTATTACGCACGATACTGTAAACACGCCTTGGCCTCTTCCTACAATTTTGATGGTTGCGGTGCTTTTCATGCTGTTGGCAATGTTACTTTACGGTCTGCTTCGCAAATCAAGAATTGCCGGCGAAGATGAAGAAGCTCTTGAGCCGCAACTTGCAGTCGAAGATTTGCTTGTTTCTACTCAACTTGAAGAAGCGAAGGAAGAAGCAACGCTTGAACTTGAAGAAATCGACTACTTCAAAGAAAACGAAGTCAAGAGACATATTGAAAAATTTGTTAACGAAAAACCCGAAGCAGTTGCGGCGTTGTTGCGTAACTGGATAAATGTCGAGGAGTGGTAAACCATGCCGGTTACCTCAGCATCAACAATATCTAGCCTTACAGGGCGCGAAAAAGCCGCAATTTTGCTTATAACATTGGGTCCGGAAAAATCGGCACAGGTTTTTAAGCATCTCAAAGAAGCCGAAATCGAATCGCTGACTCTCGAAATCGCAAATACGCAAACCGTTTTGCCGGAAATTAAAGACGGTGTGCTTGACGAATTCTATCAAATATGTATCGCCCAACAGTATATCACTGAGGGCGGAATTTCCTACGCGAAAAATATTCTTGAAAAAGCATTGGGCGAAAGCAAAGCTTTCGAAATATTATCCAAGCTTACCGTTTCACTGCAAGTGCGACCTTTCGACTTTATTCGAAAGACGGATGCCTCGCAAATCACCAACTTTCTGCAAAACGAGCACCCGCAAACCATCGCGCTTATTTTGTCATACCTTCGACCTAAACAGGCGGCGGAAGTTATCGGCAGTCTTGTTCCCGACAAGCAAGCCGAGGTTGCTCGCCGTATTGCGTTGATGGAAGGAACTTCGCCCGACGTTATCAAGGAAGTGGAAAAAGTTTTCGAAAAGAAACTCAGTGCGCTAATGACCGAAGACTACACCCAAGCCGGCGGCGTAGACGCAATTGTAGAAATCCTGAACGCGGTAGACCGCACAACGGAAAAACACATTATCGAAACTCTCGAAGTCGAAGACATCGAACTCGCAGAAGAAATCCGTCGCAAGATGTTCGTATTCGAAGACATTCTCATGCTTTCGAACCGCGATGTTCAGCAGGTGCTGAAAGAAGTTGACCAAAAAGAACTCGGCATCGCGCTGAAAGGCTGTTCGGAAGAATTAAAATCGCACATCTTCTCGAACCTTTCGAAACGCCTTGCTTCGATGATACAGGAAGATATGGACTACATGGGTCCGATTCGCCGCACCGACATGGAAGAATCACAGCAAAAAATCGTAAACATTGTACGCAGATTACAAGAATCCGGCGAAATTATTGTCGC
This sequence comes from Clostridiales bacterium, assembly GCA_031254075.1. Classification (GTDB taxonomy): domain Bacteria; phylum Bacillota; class Clostridia; order Lachnospirales; family WQUN01; genus WQVC01. Next base: position 5,194 of record JAIRVD010000356.1, on the reverse strand, counting down.
CCGTGGTGGTGGAGACGATGTTGTCCTTTAGACAAATTTTAAAACCCGCAATGGTCAACCTCGACACCGAGAACAAAATTGTAATCGAAACAGGCTCGGCTCCGATTGTAAATATTTACGACGACGATGTTACGGAAACCGTTGACATAAAAAGAGACGCCGAAAAAGCCGCCGCAAGAATTATTCGGCACGCCGAGCGTCAAGCCGAAGAAATAATCAGCAATTCACGCATGGCGGCAATTGAAGAAAAAGAATTACTTTTGAAAAGCGCGCAGGACGAAACCGAAAGAGTAATTTCCGAAGCGCGCGACATGGGATACAAGAACGGAATGGACACGGCAACTCGCGAAGGTGATGCGTTAAAAGCGCAGGCGCAACAAATATTGGACGACGCAATCGCGGAACGCGAAGCAATGCAAAATAATCTCGAACCCGAAATCGTCGAAATGATTATCGGAATCACGGAAAAACTTTTAGGCAATATCGCTGATGTAAATCCCGCGATTATTGTAAATCTTGTCAAGCAGGGTTTTGCGTCATCACAAATTTCCGGAAACATTACGGTTCATGTTTCCGCAGACGACTTCGAAGCCGTTAAAAAAAATAAAGATGAGCTTTTAGCGCATACGGACGGTTCGGTAAAGCTTACGATTACGAAAGATTTAAGCCTTTCGCCTCTCGACTGCATAATCGAAACGCCGTTCGGCGATATTGATTGTAGCTTGGGACAGCAGTTTGAATCGCTTCGCGCAAACCTTACTTACATTTTAAATAATAAATAGGCTTGGTTGCCATCAAAGTGAGGCGTCTGTGAGTATTTTATCGAAATACCAAACGGTACTTGAAAAAAACTACATTCGCAAACTGGGAAAAGTCTCGCAAGTCGTGGGCTTAACCATTGAGTCCGTCGGTCCCGATGTAAACATCAGCCAGACTTGCTTAATCAAGGCGGGCAAATACGGCGACGGAGTTCTTTCGGAAGTTGTCGGATTTAAAAATAATAATATTTTACTTATGCCGCTCGGAAATATGCAAGGTGTCGGACCCGGAAATCAGGTTGAGGCGCAGGAACGTCCGATTACAATAGAAATTTCGGAATCGCTGCTCGGACGCGCGTTAGACGGACTCGGTCGTCCGATGGACGGAAAACCCGCAATCGACGACGGCGAAATATACAATGTAACGAATCCCGCACCCGACCCGCTCACGCGAAATCGAATCGCCGAACCGTTAATGCTCGGCGTAAAAGCAATCGACGGACTTCTTACAATCGGAAAAGGACAGCGCGTGGGTATTTTCGCAGGTAGCGGTGTGGGAAAAAGCACGCTGATGGGAATGATTGCGCGAAACACTAAAGCCGACATTAACGTTATCGCGCTTGTCGGCGAACGCGGACGCGAGGTTCGTGAATTTATCGAGAAAGATTTAGGCGAGGAAGGTTTGTCTCGTTCGATTTTAGTGATTGCGACATCGGATACGCCCGCGCTTGTTCGTTTGAAGGCGGCGGAAGTTGCAACAAGCATCGCGGAATATTTTCGCGAAAAAGGCAAAGATGTAATGCTACTTATGGACTCGCTCACGCGCTATGCAATGGCGCAACGCGAAGTCGGGCTGGCAATCGGTGAGCCGCCCGTTTCACGAGGCTATACCCCTTCTGTGTTTTCGACAATTCCGCGATTGCTTGAACGCGCCGGGAATTCCGATAAAGGTTCTATAACGGGGCTTTACACCGTTCTTGTGGACGGCGACGATTTGACTGAACCCGTAACAGATACGGCGCGAAGTGTTCTTGACGGGCATATTGTCCTTTCCAGGAAAATCGCAAACCGAAATCACTATCCTTCCATTGATGTTTTGGCAAGCGTCAGCCGTTGCATGTCTGACATCGTCGAAAAAGAACATAAAGATGCCGCAAATCAATTGAAAAAATCAATGGCAATATACGCAAACTCGGAAGATTTAATAAATATCGGAGCGTATGTAAAAGGTTCGAGCGCGGAAATTGATGACGCAATTTCAAAGCATGACGCAATTAACGAATTTCTTGTTCAGACTGTTGAAGAAAAAATTTCAATGGAGGATTCGATAAATATGCTCAAGGGGATTGTTGGTTAATGCCGCGTTTTCAGTTCCGCCTTCAGCAGTATTTGGGAATTAAAGAGCAAATCGAAGACCAAAAAGAGTTGGAATACGCCAAAGCTCTTCAAACTTTGGCAGAGGAAAAACAAAAACTCGCGGAATTTATCCAAAGAAAAGATGAGACGATTGAAAAATTACGGCAATCGGTTTCGAGAAATATTTCGCCGTTTGAAATTCGGCGGTATAACAACAATATTGAACGCTTGAAACATCAAATAAAAGTTCAGGAAGAGCGCGTTGCCGCCGCCGAAAGATTCGCGGAGAAAAAACGCCAAGAACTTATTCAGGCAATGAAGGAACGCAAAGCCCTTGAAATTGTAAAAGAAAACGCACACGAAGAATTTTTGAAAGAAGCCGACATGGCAGAACGCAAACAAGTTGATGAATTGGTAAGTTACAAATATTCTCAGACTTGAAATTTTTCAAAGGAGGGGTTACATGCCCCCGAAATCTTCAGGCGATTTAGATTTTTCAGGAAGAGGTTCCAATAAAAATACAGGTGCAAAGAAAGGCAAAGGCTGTATAATAGCACTTGTCATTCTTTTGATTCTCGGAGCGATTGCCGTCGCGGGTATTGTTGTACTTGTGTTTGATGTCGGGGGCATTCGTGAAAGATATGTAATGCGCTACATACGAAATGCACCGCTTATAGGCTCAATGTTTCCTCCGGCAGAGGAAGAGGATGCGTCGGAAGAAATGACTCCCGACGAAATGCGTGTGCTTATTAATAATAATCGCGTTCAAATTGCAAGCTTGGAAAGTCAACGCGACGCGCTTAACGCACAGCTTGCGTCCGCAAACTCACGAATTGAGCATCTTTCGCGTTTTGAGGCACGCTGGCAGCAATATCGCGAAACAAGCGCGTTGTTTACGCAAATGCTTGCGCATAACGACCCGAATAATTTCGTAACATTTTTCGAAGCAATCGTTGACCATGATTTGGTTCCGCAAGATATATTGGCAAGGGCTTACGCCGAAGCCGAGGCAATTCGTATATTCATCGAAAATAACCGCGTACTCGTAAGCACATATAATAATATGGAAACAAAACGCGCCGCCGAAAACCTCGAGAGGTTGCTTCTCGCCGAGCAGGAGCTTGCCATTATGTTGGTAAGGTCGATGGGTGCCGCAAGACGCGCTGAAATTTTTGATGAAATGGACCAAATCGTTTCAACCAATTTTACGATTCTGCTTTCATACGAAGCGCCGACCTTTTCGCCTCTTGTTCCGGCACCGGAATTGCCCAATATTGCAACACTCCCCTCACCCACCGCAACACCGACGCCGATTCCGTTTGAAGAAGAACCGGAAGAGGAACCTGAGGAACCGTCAGATGAATAAGATATGATGTGCATTGCACTTTATATATTAATTTAGTAGAAAGGAGGAAGAAAATGCGAATAATTGACATGGTAAACGCGAAATTCCAAAACGCTGCGGGCAAAAAAGCAAACGACGCACAAAGCGGAAGCGATTTCCGGATGTTTTTTGCGGAAGCGGAGAAACGGCAGAAATTTGAACCGGCTGTGAGCAATCAAGGGAATCAAAGCAATCAGCAAAACGATAATCGCAAAAGCCGCACCGATGAAACAAGAAACAAAGAGCAGTCTGTTCGCCGTCGCGAGAATACGCAAAAAGCCGAAGACACGACAAACACAGCCGCAGTTGCAACGGTTGAAGCAACAACCGCACCCGCCGAAACTGCTCCCGTTGTCGAAATTCCAATCGACGAAACGCAAGCCCTTGAAGCGGTAGCCGCGATTTTGCAAATTCCGGTGGAAGTTTTGACGGAAATGTTGCAGCAACTCGGAATGGAAGTTGCCGATTTAACCGACCCGCAGGCAGTTTCAAAACTGTTACAGTTCGCTCTTGATGCGGAAAGCCCCGTGGAATTACTTACAGACCCGAAATTCCCCGAGCTTTACAAGGCAGTAAACGAAGTAATGTCGAATCTGACCGCTCAAGTCAAGCCGAATGCGGCGGTAAACAACGCACCTGTGGAAATTCAAGCAGAGGCAAAGCCGACTACGCTGATTGAAGACTTGGATGTTGACTTGGAAGGATTGCAGATAATCGAAGAAGACGGCAAAATTGTTGTATCAAACAACAACACGCGCGAAAACCCTTCGAATAACACAAAACAGCAGTCAACAACAGAGCAAGCGGAGACACAACCCGTGACCGAAGAAATTGAAATCGCGGACACGACCCTTCCCGTCGCCGAAAAAGTCACAGTAAACGAATCGCAAGTTACGAATCCGGCGCAAAGCATTGAAACAGTCGCGGTAAAAGTTGAGCAAGCAGTTCGGCAAGCGGCACCACAGCAGCCCGTAAACACAACCGACGTAATTCAACAAATCATGAACCACGTCAAGCTTTCATTTTCGGGCGAACAGTTTAACGAAATCCGAATGACCCTTCGTCCGGAAACACTCGGCGACATCGTTCTCAGAGTAATTACACAGAACGGCATCGTCATGGCACAGTTCGAAGCGGAAAACCAACGCGTTAAGGAAGCACTTGAATCAAACTTCAACTTATTACGCGACGCTTTGGATGAGCAAGGAATTAAATTCTCAGAGCTTTCGGTATCGGTTCGTCAAGACGACAACGAACGATTGAATCAATTCGAACGGGCACGTCAAAGCAGCCGCCGCCGCGCCGAAACAATCGAAGACGTTTCAAACGAAACTCCCGAGCAAGCAGTCTCGCATCACAACGGCGTAATTGATATTGCAGTGTAATTCCGCCGAAAAAAAACAGGAGGTGTAAAATGTCCAACTCGTTTCTCGGTATTGACACTGTTTCACAAAGTCAAACCACTTGGGCTGCAAGCACCCGCGAACCGCGTCAAGAGCTTGACAAAAACGCGTTTTTACAGTTGCTGATTACGCAATTGCAATACCAAGACCCGCTTAATCCGATGGACGACAGAGATTTCATTGCGCAAATGGCGCAGTTCTCGGCATTGGAACAGCAGATGCAACTTAACCAATCGTTCGAACGCTCACAAGCATTCGGCACAATCGGCAAAAACATAAACGCAACGTTCACA